>JAMONX010000159.1 GCA_027066435.1 Campylobacterales bacterium | reverse complement strand
TGCATAAAATCATCTATCTCACAGAATATTTTTGTTAACATTTTCGGTCATCTTTTTAGTTTTATTTGGTTTGAAATTATAAGATGACTTCTCTTTTATCCTCTTTATCCTGTCGAACTCAGGTTAATAGCAATAATCCACCAAGCCTATTTCTTTGAATGTGAAATTCTTCCTCATCTTTAAATAAATCTAAATTGTCTTCATTATTAGTGATAATGTGCTCAATATGATGAACATCCTTACCTTTAGCTTGAAGAACCAATTGATAATATGTTTTTGTAGGAAGATTTGAAAAATCAGAAATATAATGATCAATTCTTGAAAAAAAGTATCTTAAAAACTTTTTACCAAGAGTTGTATATCCAACATTTCTAAAAAATTCATATTTAAATGGTTCTGTTATATTATCGTTATCTTTTTGTTTTTTTATATCATTTAATAATTGTTTATCAAATACTTTTTTAATATCTAAAATATCTATATTTCTAATTTTTTTAACGAGTGTCATAAGACTACTATTAAATTCATTTGCTTTATAACAACCTGTTAAATTTAAAATTACAAAATTTCTATCAAATAGTTTTGATACAAGTTTTATTTTATTTAATTGTTCTTTATCATTCAATTCTAACGAAGATAGCATTAATGGGAATTGCCCATTAATATCATTTAATTGATTGAAATATATATGTTTATAATCAATATCATAATTTTCATATTTATCCAACATGAAAAGATATATATTCCCATAATAATTTAAATTATTTTTAACAAAACTTTTAACATTAACTGGATTATGTTTTAAACCAATTTTCTTATAAAAATCCTCTGAAAAAATAGATTTATGATATTTATCTTTATCTAATTTTTTATATTGTTCTGCCGTTTCAGAATATTTACTTTTAAAATAAGCTCCAAAAAACTCATCTATTTCTTTTTCACCATATTTTTCAAGTAATGATATTTTATTATCCCATATTTCTAAATAATCTTCAATTTCAGATATATCTATTTGACCTAATATTTTACCTTTTAATATTTCATAAGGTTTTAATGGTATGCCTCTATCATTAATTACTTCAAATACCATAGAAACATCTTTTCTTTTTTCAATTTCAATTTCAATTAAATAAATTTTTATTCTAAAATAGATAATAAAAAAATGTAATTTATTTTTTGTAATTTCATTATCATCTATTATCAAATAATCTGATATGATTTTTGATATATTTTTATAATTTTGATAAATATTTTTTTCTGAAACAGAAATATAACCATCTTCTTTATAATTATCCAAATTATTATTAAATAAATTTTCTATACTCTCTTTTCTGTCTTTTACTCCCATACAATAAGATATTCCATATTCAGTTGTATCATAAATAGACTTTTCTAGACTATTAATAAGATGTTGCGGCATGTCATATTTCTTTGACATATGATATAAACATATATGTATTAATGTGAGTGTAGTTAGTCTTTGTTGCCCATCAACAATAAATTTTTTACCATCAATTTCATTAGTCATAAATGAGTTTAAATAATACCAATCAAAGTTATCTAAATTTTTTTTATTATTTGGGTCTAAGTTATCTTTATAATCCAAATTAAATCTATAAAAAATATCATCAAGTAAAGACTTAATTGGCTTATATCCACCTGTTTCATCAGTCCATTTATATTCTCTTTGATAGAAATCAATAACATAATCTATCTGTTTAAAAATTTCTGAAATATTTTTATCTTTTGGTTTTAATCCCATTTAATTCCTTTTAATTTATAACTATTACTTACATATATATAAAATATTTATATTATATTTAAATATTACTTATTCCTTTATTTTTTAATAAAATTCAATGACTACACCACAAAAAATCTAAAATCTAAAAATTTCTTTTAAAAATCTCACTTTTTTTAAATCTCGCTCATATAACAACATACAGCTTTAAAAGTTTCAAATGATAAAAATCTAAGTCAACCCCTTTTAGGTGTTCTTCCCAAGGAGAGAACACAATGAAAGGGCTTTATGCTACTAAAAAATTACAAAACCATAATCTATATAAAGAGTTAAAAGATAATCTACAAAAGTATTATCAATTAAGTCTTCAAAAGGAGAGCAAACAAAAAAATTATCTTGCTTCTAAACCTATAATTAATCTATCAACTGGTGAAGTTTTTAAAATAGATTATGAATTTGAAAAAGAACACACTAAATATTATAAAGTCATAGAGCAAAAGATAGCCACAATTGAGCATATAGCAAAAAGTTTAGGTTACACAAGTGTCTTTATGACTTTCACATTGCCGTCTAAATTTCACCCATTTAAATCAATACAAAAGGGTAATAATAGATTATGTGTTGGTGTCAATGATAATTTTGATTTTTCTACACTATCAGAAGCGATAGAAGAAGGTTATCAACATCTAAATCATATCGTTCGGACTTTTTACAAAAGAGTTAAAAATTATGTAGGTGGTGAATATCTTTATATAAAAGTTTTTGAAGCACACACGACAACTATACCCCATTGCCATTATCTGATATTTTTCAGACCTGAACATTTTAAAGATGTGAAAAAAACTTTTAATAAAGTGGCTTTGGATTTTAAACTTTTACAGACAGATTTTGAAACAGCACGATTTAGAGACGGCATAAATCACAGCACAAGATACATTATGAAATATCTAACCAAAGATTTAAAAAATGGATCTGATTATTTTCTTATTCGTTCTCTTGACGGTTGGAAGCGACAACATAAAATAAGAGTGATAACCACTTCTCAACTTTCTTTATCTATGTATCTTTATAAGAAGATTTATTATTCTCTTCCAGTTGAGATAAAAGAGTGTATTGAAAGAACTATCAAAGAGCAAAAAATACCTTATTATCTTTATTTTCAAAGAAATTCTTACATCAAAAAAAGACTTACAAAAATAGAAAAAAATGAAACAACTTCAAAATCTTCATATATAGGAGATAGTGAAGCAGAATTTGAGATTACAATAAAATCAAATCGGATAAGAGCCCCTGATAATAAACCTATTTACAAAATTACATTTTTGGAAATCAAGCACTTAGAGGCGATTATATATCGCAGTAATAATTATTTAATAATAGAAAACGGAGAATAAAAACAATGAATACAAATATAACAATAAACGGACAAATAGCAACACTTTTATCAAAGGAATATGAAGGACAAACAACAACATATATCCAATTTTTAAAGGAGAGTGAAAAAAATGGAATGGAGATTTTAAAAGTAAAAATTACAAACTTAGAAGATATTCCAAAAATTCAAAAAGGTGCTGTAATTTCGGTAGCTGTAAATATTGCTTCTGTTAATGGTAATTTATATTACTCACAATCAGACGCAGTTAAAATTTTAAGAGAGAATAAGTAATGATTGAGGGCATAAAGCTTTTTTTCTTTGAGATAACTATAAGGGGTTTAATACTCCTTATGGTCTTTTTTATCGTGGGAAGTTTTAATGAAGATATATTTAAAGATGAGATTATTTTTGAAAATTTTATCAATGAGTATAGAGTTTTATTTGGTATGGTTTTTTCTATTTTGATAGTTGAGAGATTATATTTTTTTAGTAAATATTGGCGATTTATAATTATGCCTTACTCTTTGAAATTATTATCAAATCCTAAAAATGAGAGAAAGGACACTAAGGTTTTTTTAGACAGATTTAAGAAATATGATAAAAAAAAGAATATCGCCTATTATAAAAATAGAAATGCTATCAACTTACAGGCATATCAAGATAAAAAGGCAGAAATAAGCCACTTTTTAAAGATACATAATAAACCTATTGAGATTGATATAAACCCCTTTAAATCTAACTATATAAGCTTACAATTTTACCATTTAGGGCATTTTTTAGAATTTGATTTATCAAATCTAAAAAGTGGACAACTCTTCTATGGATATTATAAAAATGGTAGCTATCTTTTAGATATTGATAAACAAACTCATATGATAACAGTAGGAGAGAGTGGAAGTGGTAAATCTAACTTTATGAATATGCTTATACTGTCTCTTTTGTATAATGAAAAGTTTATTGATTGGATTTTCATGATAGACCTAAAAGGGCCTGAATTATCACGATATGAAGATATTAAATTTGTTTCTTTTATAGATAAAGTTGATGAAGTTTTAACACTTTTTGAAGATTTAAAAAAGATTATGAATAATCGTTTTAAATATATGAAAGACAATAATCAACTAATCTATCAAGGTAAGCCAATATTTATCATTATAGACGAAGTAGGAACCATTGGAACCTATCACGATAAAAAGATTAGAGATAACATTTTTAATAATATGATAGAGATTTTTCAAAAGGGCAGAGCTGCTAAGATCATACTTCTTTTATTTGCTCAAAAAATCGACAGTTCTAATATTCCAAGCAATGTCTTAGCCAATATTCAAAGTAAAATTTTAATGAAAACAGATAGCGATTTTAATATAAATAACACCATAGGCAAAAAAGAAGAGATTGAAGAAATTACTAAAACCAAAGCAGCTAATTTTAACAAAGGTCGAGCCATTTTAAAGAATGGTATAACAAGCGATAAACACTTAATCCAAGTGCCTTATTTATCTGATAAATTGCAAAACTCTATGATTGATTATTTTAAAAGCTACCTATTATAATAACGGAAAGAGAGACGACCGACATAGTCGGTTGGCTCCTTTCCCCTTGACCTATTTAATAACAAGTGTCAGAAAAATAAAATATATCTTACATAAAATATAATATATACAAATTTAATTTTCTTTGTAAATAAAACTAAACTTTATTAAATTGTTGCCGATATACTTATAAGCACTTGCGGTAAGTGTGAAGAGTAAAGAGTTGAAGGACAACCTTCTGTGTTACATATCTATAATTTCATTAAAAGGATGATAGATGAAAAAAGTTTAAAATATAATGAAAGGATAAAAATGAAAAATTTAAAACTTTATACAAACCATCAAGCGACAAACAGCTTAAATAATTTTACTATGGAGGAGCAAGGAATAGAATGGTTCCATTTTAGACGAGCTCATACTAGAAATCTTCAAAGTGGCAGAACAGTTCCAATTAAATCTGCAATGGTTAGAAGAATAAGAATAATTTATGTGCCAACTTGTAGAAATATTTTAGGAAATGCTGCATAGTGTATAATTAACTATCTTTATAAAAAAATAAAAAGTATGAAATTTCATCATACTTACAATAATTAGGCTGTAATTTTAAAAAACAGCCTATGTCAAGGTATCAAAAAATAATAGTTGATACCTTTTTAAACTCACTCCAATCTATAGTTTTATATAACTCAAAATCATTTACAAAGCTTATCAACTCCTCACTATTGGCAGATAGATAATTAGCTGGTATTGTTTTATTTTGGTGTCCTTGTATCTTATCTACAAGTGTATCATTATATTTTTTAAACATCATATGGGTTTTATAATTATGTCTAAATGAATAAAGAGAGTACTTAACATTATTGAAAATATCCTCTCTTGTATAAAAAGGTTCTATACAAACTTTTTTTATATCTTTACGATTAAACTCTTTTCCAACAAGTTCTGATACATCTCTATCTGTATTAAATAAATATTCTCTATTTTCACTTTGTGCTTTTTTTATAAAGTTTATAAAACCTAAATCAAGAGCCAAAAAATCGTGGACTAATATAATCCTTTTTGACGATTGTGTTTTTATCGTTTTTTTATCATTTGCTGATACAAATAAAACTACTTTCTCTTTTCCATTTTCATATACTTTTATATCACAATCATCAGTTTTTAAAAATCCTATCTCTGATGGTCTTGCTCCCGTAAAAAACAAAATAAGAGGTACAAAATACCTTGCCCAATAATCATCTATATTTAAATCTTTTCTTATTTTTTTATTACCTAAAAATGTATCTATCAATCTTTTATATGGATTATTGTTCGTATTAAAAAGGCTCTTAATCATCTCTGATTTATAAGCTTCGACATCTTTTTTTTGTTCTATTTTTCCATTTTTAACAGCACTCTTTAAATCTCTTTTTACATTTGTGTAGTGTTGTTGTATTTCTTTAAAATCTTTGGTATTGATATACCCTTTATCTTCCATATACCTAATAAATCTATTGTAATTTAATAAGTCTGTTTCAATACTGCTTACAGACCTTTTTTGATAGCTTTTATTTTTATATTGCTGATAATAGTAAAAATAATCATAAGCTTTATTTGTACTACCTTGTTTTTTAGGTATATCAATGATGATATTATAAACTTTACATATTCGGTCTTTACTAACACTATGTAAAATAATATCATTTTTTTCATAGTGTATATAATCAACGAATAACTGAACAATTTTATCCATTTTATAAGCTTGTGTTTTTGAGTTTTTTAAATCTTCTTCTATATATCCACAGTAAGTATTTAGATATTCTTTTTTCACATCTTTTAAAGATTGATATAGTGCTTTTTGAGTATCTAAAAATGATTTATCATTTTCTATATTTTGATTAGATACATTAGAAGCTGATAAAGATATATTAGGATTAAATCTTTTTTCTGCTCTATCATAGTCAGTTTTTAATATCTCTGCTTCTGTTTTTAATAATAAACCTAAAAATATTTGTAAATTTTCATCATCATTTCTTAGTTTTTTATATAGTTGCTTTACATCATCTGTACTTCTCTTTACTATTTGTTTTCCAATTTTATTGACAACAATCTTATTTTTACCCATACTTCTAAGAGATATGTTTTTAAAACTTTTTAGAGCTATTTTTATTACTTCTTGGTCAGCACCATTTAAAACAACTGTTCCAAGTAGGGGATCTTCTTCCTCAATCCCAAAAAGCTCTGATAAATGGTTATGTCTGTCATCTTCTAACTTATTAGTATTTTCAACAAGTGCTTTATCTCTATACTCATCTAGAACCTTAAAGACCTCTGCTAAATCAAGTTTCATAGCTTTCCCTTTTTTGAGATATTCAAATAAATTTAACGATAATTTATTAAACTTACTTATTACTCTATAAGCTTTTTTAGCATTTTTTGTTCCAATATTAAAAGTATAAAAAATTTTAGTATTTGGCACTCTTCTTTTATATATATAAGATTTACCATTTTTATATAAATATTTCATATAAATTTCTCCATTAAATTAGAGTAAATAACTTATGAACATTTTGTCTTTTTTTATGAACATTTTATGAACAAACCAAAGAACATTTAAAAAATAATTATATTAAAAAACCTAAATTAAGGGGTTTATGAAAAAAGTGAGTTATGGCAGAGAGGAAGGGATTCGAACCCTCGGTGAGTTGCCCCACACTCGCGTTCCAGGCGAGCACCTTCGACCACTCGGCCACCTCTCTATTTTTGAAGATTGGTATTTTATCGTAACTTATTAAAATCTTGTATAGAATTTTTTAAAAACTCTATAATTCTTAGCTGAATTATATATGTCTCTTTATCATTTTTACTGCATACTAAAAATCTCTCAAGCATTGGTATATCTATCTTTTGATGAAATCTTTTAACCTCTTTTAAATCTCTACTGATACTTAAAATCAATTCATTTACATCAAGACCATTCTTTTCAATAATTTTTTTTACAAACTCTTTGGTTGTATTTATCAAAACATCAACTCTTGCTTCATTTTTTGGATATATCTCTTTTGCTACTTCTTCAAGTACTCCTTCTTCGCATAGGTTTATTTTTTTATTTGAACCTATGATAGCAGCTAGAAGTTTTGCACGAAACTCTAAAGAGCTATTATGGTATACAAAAATTTCTCTAAAAAATGATAAAAATCGTCCTTTAGCTTTTCGTCTAACTCCCATTTTTTAATCCTTTATTAAGCTATTTTTATGTACTATGCCCTCTTGCATTGAGGAAGCATTGGCTTCTTGAGTGCTCTCCTTAAGACTTGTGCAATAGGGTTTTAGGACAATGTGTCAGGGCGGGAACGCAGCAGCACATCCTAACTTTTTATGTGCCGCAGGAACCTTGAGGGGGGTCTTTTAAAGATTTTTCAATCAAAAGTGCTAACTCATAAAAATTTACACCACTTATACTACTATTTTCTTTTAACTTTGCTAAAGTCTCTTTTTTCCCATTTATAAGTTCATTTGATTTTACACCGTGAGAAATTGAGAGTGTTGCTTCTACAAATGCAGCTAATCTATCACATGCTTTTAATGCAACCCCATCAATCACATTATACCTATCTTCATTATATGCATTTAATGTATCTACAACTTTTATACTTTTTTGATTAACTTTATTTAAAAACTCATCTTTTTTATCATCATAAAGACCAAGTAGATAAGAAAATTCACCTCTCATAGAGTAGGGGATAAGTGGTAAGATATCATTTTTTATTTTTAGTATCTCAAATTCGCTTATTATGTCATTCATACCACTTACAGAGTATTTTACAGGAGTTATAATATCTCTTGTTAAAGCCTCAGGTAAATCGTGAAAAAGAGCACAAAAAAAGTTATTTTCAAGCCTTTTTTTACAAGCTTTTATCTCTAGTGAATAAAAATAACTCAATAGTGAAACGATTAACATATGACCTAAAACTGAAGTTTCAGGAACCCTGGGAGTTTGAGCCCAGCGTTTTTGAAAACGAAGCCTCCCACTTAAGTCGATAAATCTTGATAATTTTTTGCCAAGTTCAAATTTACGAACACCCAAAAGTTCATAATAATCTTCTATTTCACTATCAACTGCTTTTTTTACATCTTCTATATCATTTAAAAATTGACTTGTTTGGTATATGATTGAAAATTCCCACTTTGTTGATATATATGAAGAAGCTTTGAGTATAAATCTCTCTTTTTTATACATGTTTTCATCGACTAAATAGCTTTTAAATCTTTTTGAAAATTCTCCACCCTCTATATCGTTAATCTTCTCTCCAAGTTGAGTTAAAACCCATTCATTTAACTCATTTTTCTTTTTTTCAAGCATTATGTGAAAAACATCTGGTCTTATATCAGTTACAACCACACGGCGTAAAAATTCAAAGATTCCAGCTTCAATCAAAGCTGACATATCTATATCATTGCCGTTATCTATCTCTATCTTTGCAAAGAAATAAGCAATAATAAATTTATGAGCTTGCTTATCAAGCTCTACTAAATCCACCATTCTTGGATAATCATTCCATCTTTGTATAGAAGCTGCTGTAAAAAAAGATTCAATAAGTTTAGGGTTTAACATCTTTTTATTTTATCGCTATCTATTTCGATGATTGTGTGAACATTGCCTCTTGGGTTGAAATCTGCTGTAATTTTTAACCATTTTGGTTTTAGTTTTTCACTCAAAACATCATATATCTCATTTATACTATCTTCATGAGAAATATGTCTTATTAAAAAAGAGTTTATATAGAGTTTTATAGCTTTTAACTCTACCACAAATTTATCGGGAGTATATTCAAGGTAAATCGTAGCAAAATCAGGATAACCACTTCTAGGACAAAGACACGCAAACTCAGGAAGTGTTATTTTTATGAGATAGTTTTTTTGATGTCTGTTTGGCCAAATTTCTAAATCTTTTTCTACATCAAACTCTTTTATCTCTTTTTCACCATACTTCATTTATACATCCAAATGTTTAACATCTTTTGCATGGGATTGTATATAGTTTCGTCTAGGCTCCACTTCATCACCCATAAAGAGAGTAAAAGTATCACTTGCACTCGTCGCATCTTCTATAGTAACTCTTAAAAGTCTTCTATTTGCTGGATCCATTGTTGTATCCCAAAGCTGTTCAGGATTCATCTCTCCAAGACCTTTATACCTTTGTATATAAGCTCCTTTTTTTGCAGACTTTTCAACACTTTCCAGCATATCAAGTAATTCTTGCGAAGATATATCAAGATCTCTCTCTTTTATCTTACTATTTATATGTACAGCCTCTGTAAAAAGTGGATTTGAGAAAAAATCATCATTTATTTTAATCTCTTCTAAGCCATCAAAGTTTTGAACATAGAGATGCACTTCATCTTCTGTAACTGTATGATTAAGTATATTAAATCCTAAACCTTCTATATAGTTTTTTAGATTTGTATAAAGTTCTTCACCTTTTAATGCTATAACATCAGGATTTTCTATCAAATACTGAATAACTTCAAGAACATGAAATCGTTTTTCTAATTCATTTAAAACACTTCTATATGCAGAGACTATTACAAAAAGATTGGTTAAATCTTTTTTACCCATTCCTTCAAACTCTACACTCTCTATTCCATTTTCTATCAAAAACTCATTCATCACTTTATCATCTTTGAGATATATCTCTTTTTTACCTTTTTTATAACGATAAAGAGGAGGCTGAGCCAAATAGACATATCCTTTATCTATAACAGGATTTAAAAATCTAAACAAAAATGTCAAAAGAAGAGTTTGAATATGACTACCATCAACATCCGCATCCGTCATAATGATAACTTTGTGATATCTTAGTTTCTCTTCATTGAACTCTTCGCCAATTCCGCATCCTAGAGCTGTTATGATATTTGTAATCTCTTCTGATTTTAATATCTTATCAATTCGACTTTTTTCAACATTTAGTATCTTACCTTTTAGTGGTAAAATTGCTTGAAAAACTCTATCTCTTCCTTGTTTAGCACTTCCCCCAGCAGAATCTCCCTCCACTAGGTATATCTCACAAATAGAAGCATCTTTACTCTGACAATCAGCAAGTTTTCCAGGAAGCGTTCCAACACTCATCGTATCTTTTCGTCTTGTTAAATCTCTTGCTTTTTTTGCAGCTTCACGACCTCTTGCTGCAGATATTGCTTTATTCATAATTATTTTTGCTTCTAAAGGGTTCTCTTCAAAGTACTTACTAAGTGCGTCGTTAGTCATTTTTTGAACAATAGGTTTTACATAAGTATTTCCTAGTTTTCCTTTAGTTTGCCCTTCAAATTGAGGTTCAGCTACTCTTACACTTACGATTGCAATAAGTCCCTCTTTGACATCATCACCTGTAATTTTGATATCTTTCTCTCTTTGAGCTGCATTGTTGTTTATATACTTAACAACTGCACGAGTAAGACCTGCTCTAAAACCTGCTTCATGAGTTCCTCCATCTGGAGTTTTGATATTATTTACAAAAGAGTATAATTTTTCATGATAAGAGCTATTATATAAAAGAGCAAGGCTTACTTCTACATCTTCAACTCTATCTTCGATATTTATTGGCTTTGTTAATGGATCTGCTTTATTTAAATCTATAACAAATTGTGTTACACCACCTTCAAAATGATAAACTTCTTCTTTACCGACACGGTTATCTTTAAAAGTAATTGTGATTTTTGGATTTAGATATGCAAGCTCTTTAAATCTCTTAGCTAAAATTTCATAATCAAACTCAGTTACTTCAAATATACTAGCATCTGGCCAAAACTCTACAGAAGTACCTGTTCGATTTGTAGTTCCAACTTCTCCAAGAGTCATAGTAGGAATACCTTTTTCAAACTCTTGGTAATGTTTTTTACCCTCTCTGTTTATTTTTAAAATAAGTTTAGATGAAAGAGCATTTACAACTGAAATACCAACTCCGTGAAGTCCACCTGAAACTTTATAAGTATCTTTATCAAACTTTCCACCAGCATGAAGTACAGTCAAAACAACAGTAGCTGCGGAAATCTTTTCAACAGGGTGAATATCAGTAGGAATTCCTCTACCATTATCAGTGATGATAGCAGAACCCTCAGTAGTAATTTCGACATTGATTTTATCACAATATCCAGCCATTGCCTCATCGATTGAGTTATCAACAACTTCATAAATTAAGTGATGTAGACCATTTGTACTCGTATCACCTATATACATCCCTGGTCGTTTTCTAACAGCTTCAAGTCCTTTTAGAACTTTTATATTTGAGGCTCCGTAGTTTTTTTCCATTTTAATATTTTCCTTTTAAAGTACTATTGGCATTATTACCGTCATAAATTCATCAGATTCTAGTACAAACGGTAAACTTGACTCATTGTATCTAAGTTTAAATTCATTCTTTTCAATTTGACTTAGAAAATCTAAAATATATTTACTATTTATAGAGATAGATATCTCTTCATCAATATTATTTGAAAAGTCAAGTTGAGTTTTTGCTTCGATATTATCTTCATTTAAACTTTCAAAAGATATAGCATCTTTTGAAAAAGTTAATTTCATCTCATTTGATATAGTAGATATCTGTTTTAAATTATCTACCATAAGATCACGATTTAGTAGTAATTCTATTTTATGAGCATTTGGAATAATTCTTTGATAATCAGGATATTTACCATTTATCAATTTTGTAAAAAAAGTAAAATTTTCTGATTTTATAATTAAAGTGTTTTTATCATAGTAAATATTCATTTCATCAAAAAAAAGCTTTTGCATCTCAGTAATAGCTTTTTTAGGAATTATAAGAGAGATATCAAATTCTACATTTTTAGCAAGTGTTACAACTGCTAATCGTCTTGTATCAGTTGCTGCAAATTTTATAGAGTTGTTAACTATATCTATTAAAGCACCGTTTAATTCATATTTTGGATTATTTGTATCTATTGCTGGTGAAATTTTTTTTATAGATTTTAAAAAGTCTATAGCTTTTATATCAAATTTTGATTTGTTTTCAATTGATGGAAATTCAGGAAATTCTAATGCATTAAACATAGGAAGTTTAAATTTTGATCTTTTCTGTTTTATATGTAAAAAATCATCATCCGTTTTTAAGGATATAGTATCATCTTTTAAAATTTTTACTATATCTAAAAGCTTTTTACCATTAGCACTTGCTAATCCTGTTTCTATAGTTTTTATATTTGTAGTCTCCATAATTAATCCAATCTCTTGATCAGTAGCTTTTAGTTTTAAATCTAAACCTGTAGCATTTAAGAGAATGTGTGATGTTATTTGTGAAGAGTCTTTTTTATCTAAAAAACTTTGAGAATTAATAAGCATGTTTTCTAACACATTTTTATTTATTTCTATGTTCATTTAATATCCCTTATATATTAATAAATTTTAGTTTAAGTAGTAGGTAGGTTGAAAATGTGAATAACATCTATAACTCCCCAAATTTTAACATTTTTAAGCTTGATAACTTTTTTATCTTTTTCACAATTGTTCACCTTTTCTATTCATTGTTTGTCAAAATTATATTTTTTATCTCTTGAACTCTGAGTTTAAAATTTTCATTTGATTCTAACATCTCATTTATTTTCTTCATATTGTGAGAAACTGCTGTATGATCTTTCATTCCAAAGTAAGATGCAAGAGCTGGCATAGAGTTTGGAGTCATGTTTCTAGCTAGATAGATACCAATTCTTCTAGCTTCGACAATATTTGCATTTCTTTTTTTTGATTTTATATCACTTGGCTTGACATTTAACTCTTTAGATATGGTTTTAATAATATCTTCAAGTGTGATATTTTCATTTTTTTCTTTAATTAACTCTTTCATCACATTTTTTGCAAAATCTAGTGTAATTTCTTGAGATAATAGTTTACCATGAGCATTTAAATTTATAATCGCAGACTCAATTTCACGTATATTATCACCCATATTTGTAGCTATATACTCTATGATATCGCTATTTAACTCTATACCGTCAAGTTCACACTTTTTTTGAATGATAGAGATTTTAGTTTCAAGTCCAGGAGGTTGAATATCAGCTATCAAACCCCACTCAAATCTACTTTTTAATCTATCTTCAAAACCTGCAATCTTTTTAGGAGGTTTATCTGATGTTAGAACTATCTGTTTATTTAAAGTATGTAGTTCGTTAAATGTGTGAAAAAACTCCTCTTGCGTTGCCTCTTTTCCGTTTAGAAATTGAATATCGTCGATAAGAAGATAATCACACTCTCTATATTTTTGACGAAAACGATCCATTGATTGATTTCTGATATTTGAAATCATGTCGTTCATAAATTGCTCACTAGTTGTATATATAACAGAGTATCCATGGTTTTGTGCTTCATTCCCTACGGCTTGAAGTAGATGAGTTTTTCCAAGTCCGCTAAAACCATATATAAAGAGAGGATTGTAACTAGAACTTGGCTTTTTAGCAACTGATTGTGCGGTAGAGAAGGCAAATTGATTTGAACTTCCAACTATGAAAGTATCAAAGGTGTATGAAGGATTTAAAATAGTTGAAATAACTTTTGATTCGTTTGTTTTATTAGTTTGTGCAGTTTTATTCACACCTTCAATGCTATCTTTTGTATTTATAAGAATTGTTGGTTTTTGTCCAGTTTGACTCTCATAAATATCTGCAATTTTACTACAATATTTTGTTTTTATCCATTTTGCGATGAGAGGATTTGGTACTGTAAATACAATAACATCGGACTTTGACTTGTTTTCTTGAAACTTTAGTTGTTTTATATATCGATTGTAATCAATATCAGAAATTTCACTTCTTAAAAGATTTAAAACATTCATAATAAGCAATAAAACTCCTTTTTTTCACATGGTATATTTCACATGTGAATATTTTATCAAAATTATTTTAAAATAGAAGAAATTTTGGTAAAAAAGAGTTTACATGGTAATTTTAGGTATAGACCCAGGAACTATAAATTGTGGTTATGCAATTATAGAAAAAACAAAAAATAAAACTATTCTATTAGAAGCTGGACTTATAAAGATAAAACAAAAAGAGTTACAACATCAAATTACGGAATTAGTAGAGGGGTTAGACACAACTTTAAAAGATAGAAAAATAGATGAAGTTGCGATAGAAGATATTTTTTATGCATTTAATCCAAAAACAGTAATTAAATTAGCTCAATTTAGAGGAGCTTTGAGCTTGAAAATTTTACAAGATTTTGGAAACTTTAGTGAATACACACCACTTCAAGTAAAAAAGGCAGTAACAGGAAATGGAAAAGCACAAAAAGAGCAAGTAGCATTTATGGTAAAACGGATATTAAAAATTACAAAGGAGATAAAACCTCTTGATATTACAGATGCAATAGCTGTTGCATTAACTCACGCTCAGAGGTTAAAGGTTTAAAGTTTAAGGTCGATTTAGATTTAATTATTAAAATTAAAGGAAACCTCAATGAAAAAAACTATTTTAAAAACTACTCTATTTTGTGCAATGCTTTTACCTATCGCCTCTGTTGCATCTCAAAATGTTTCTGTTGGTGGGCAATTAGCAATTTATGGTGTAGGGGCAAATGCAAAATATAAAATCAATGACCAATTTGGAGTAAGAGCAGGCTTTGATATGTTTGCTTTGAATGATTATGAAATTGAACAAGATGAAGCTACTTTCAAATTTGATGTAAAACTTCAAGATTTCATGGCTGTTGCTGATTGGCATCCGTGGGGTGGTTCTTTTAAGACAAGTGCAGGGCTTATTGTAAATAATAGTAATTTAGATGGAGATATAATTCCAAATATTCAAGGAAATACAATAGAATTTACATTTAATGGTACAGATTATAGTTACCAAACTGATGAATTAGGTTCTATTAATGTATTGGCTGAGTTTGACCCTGTTGCTCCATATATTGGTATAGGTTGGGATACATCGTTTGATAAGAAAAGTGGTTTTGGATTTACTTTTGATTTTGGATTAGCATTTCAAGGAGCAATGCAGACTGATTATAGTTTAAGATTTGGTGAAGCTTTGGATATAGAAAAAGAGACTGAAGGAATGGCTGATGGTCCCGCAAAAGATTTAATTATTGCCAATATCAATAGTAAAAGAGATCAAATTAAAAATGAGTTAGAAGCAGAGCTTGATAAAGAGATGGTAACTCTTCAAGATGAACTTGATAAATATAAAATTATGCCTTATATTTCAATAGGCTTTAACTACAAATTCTAAAAATATTTGGTATCCTTATCTTATAAATTTAAGGATACCAACTTGCAAAAAATACTTAACTATTTTCAACAAATCATACAAATTCCACACTGTTCACAAGATGCATCTAAGTTAAAAGATTTTTTAATCACATTTGCAAAAGAGAGAGGATATGAAGTGCAAACTGATGAAGTCGAAAATTTACTCATCAAAAAAGGAAAACCACTTCTTGCACTTCAAGCACACTATGACATGGTTTGTGTAGGAGAAGCTCCTAAGTTAGAAACTTTTATAGAAAATGGTTGGATGATGGCGAATAATTCAACCTTAGGAGCTGATAATGGTATAGCTATCTCTATGATGATGGCTTTGATGGATGAGGGAAAAGAGTGTGAATTTCTTTTTACAAGCGATGAGGAGATAGGACTTATCGGTGCTTTGGCATTAGAGTTTTCACTAGATTCAAAGTATATGTTAAATTTAGATAGTGAAGATGAGGCAGAGGTCTATATAGGCTGTGCAGGTGGAATTGATATAGATGCTTTAAAAAATTATGAGAGTGTTTTAAAGTCTGGTTCATTTTATGAGATTATCATTAGTGGATTAGCTGGTGGTCATTCAGGTGTGGATATAGATAAAGATATTTTAAATGCTATCAAACTTTTTGCTACATTTTTAAAAGATAAAGAAGTGCAAATAGCATCTATAGATGCAGGAGAGAGAGTAAACTCAATTCCTGTAAATTTAAAAGCTATAGTTGCATCTAAAACTTCTTTAAAAAGTGAGAAATATATCCAAGTCAAAGAGATAAATGGAGATTTTAAAGTTGTTGATGGCAAAGAGATTATAACTATACTTGATAAATTTAAAAATGGTGTTATATCTTTTAATAAAGAGTTAAATATACCAGATACAAGTATAAATCTAGCGATTGTATTGTTTAAAGATGGAGAGTTGAAAATCCAAACAAGTGCAAGAGCTATGAGTGATAAAGGTTTAGTTAAGATGCAAGATGAGTATCAAAACTATTTTAAAAATTTTGGTTTGAAAGTAAACTGTCAGGGCAAATATCCAGCTTGGAAACCAGAGATAAATAGCTTCTCAAAAGAGATAGAAAAGGCAATGATTTCTGTTTTTGGAAAAAGTGAATTTAAAGCAATTCACGCAGGATTAGAGTGTGCTATTATCTCTAAAAAATATCCCAATATAAAATTTACTTCTATTGGACCAAATATAAAGTTTCCACACTCAGTTAGAGAAAAAGTAGAACTTGTATCTGTAGAGAAAATTTATAAAGTTATACAAAAAGTGGTAGAGGCTTATGAAAAATAGCTTATTAATTCTCTTTATATTTGTTTTTATTGGATGCAGTACAAAAATACCTAACACTTGGAAAGATAGAATAGAAAATGCTTCTTATTCAGATATAAAACTTCATGTTGATATAAAAGGAGAGGGTGAGCCACTTTTGCTTCTTCATGGGTTTGGTTCAAGTAGTTATAGTTTTATTCATTTAGTAGAACCACTCTCTAAAAAGTATAAAGTTTATAATTTTGATTTAAAAGGTTTTGGAGATTCTCCAAAGCCAAAAGATTATAGATATTCGATTTATGATCAAGCTATATTGATACAACAATATATAAAAGAGCATAATCTTAAAAATATCACTATTATCGGTCACTCATATGGAGGAAGTGTAGCTTTGAGTTTAGCACTTTTAAATCAACAAAATATCAAAAAAATGGTACTTATCTCTCCCGCAGCCTTTAAACAATACCTTCCAAGCCTCATTCTTTGGATACAAAAACCTATAATTGGAGTAATTGGATTTTATGTCGTTCCAAGCTCATATGAAATAAAAGAATCTTATAAATATGCATTTTTCGATAAAGATAAAATTTCACAAGATACGATAAGTGTGATGACTAGAAACCTAGAAAAAGAGAATGCAAAATATATATATTATCATGCTACATTTGATCTAATTCCCGAAGATATAGACCAAATTTCACAAAGATATAAAGAGATAGAAATTCCTACACTTTTGATATGGGGAGAAAATGATGTGGTAATTCGTAAAAGTAGAGGATACAGGCTAAATAAATATTTGCAAAACTCAGAACTAAAAATTATCAAAAATTGTGGGCATATTCCTCATGAAGAGAAGCCTGATGAGGTTATAAAATATCTATTGGAGTTTTTATCTTTTTAAAAAATCTTTAAATAGATACTGATGATCTTGGGGCAATGTATCATAGATATTAATAGCCAATTCTCTTATCTCCCAAAGTGCAGCTTTATCACTTCTAAGTGAGATAAAGTTTTGTAAGCTTCTAGCATTTGCTGTCCATGTTAGTTCTGTTTTATAGCTTTCTGGTAGACAATATTTTGCTCTATCATTGCTTATGCCACTATTTAAAACAACTCTTAAGTTTTCTAAAGCTTTTATGCTCATCTCATCAACCATCTCTTCATCTGTAAAGACTAAGTATTTTGAAGCTCGATTTTTATCATTTGTATTGAATTTTTTTTCATTTTTAAGCTCTTTTAGTGTGTATCTTGTGCTTTTTACAGAAAGAGATGCCATTCTGTGTCGTGCTAACTCTTGTAACAGTGCACGAGAAATTCCTTTAATATAAAATGTATAGACAAGATGTTCAAGTGTAGATGCATGTTTGAATTTATTTCCGACTCGATCTATGAGTTCTTTATCCTTTTCTCCTCCATTATCACTTTTATCAAAACTTTGCCAACAGGTGCGAATTGCATTTGAACAGATAACTAATGGAGTGTGATTTAGAAGGGTGATTGTCATGATACTAATCCTGGGAAAAATTAGGATTAGTATATCAAAAAAAAAATTATTGTTTCAATTGTAAAAGAGTATTTAACATCTGGTCAGATGTTGTAATTGTTTTAGAGTTTGCTTGAAAACCTCTTTGGATTACAATTAGCTGTGTTAGAGAACGACTAAGATCAACATTTGACATCTCTAATGCACTTGATTGTACAAATCCTCTACCTCCAGTTGCAGCAGAGCCGATAACTGGATCACCTGAGTTTGCAGTTTGTACAAAGGTATTTCCGCCATCACTCTCTAGCCCGATATTATTTGTAAATTTTGCCATAGACATTTGTGCTAAACCAAAACTTCTACCATTTGTGAAACTACCAATAAGCGTTCCTGATTCATCGATTCTTATACCATCTAAATCACCACCTGTAAAACCATCTTGACTTATTCCTGATGTATTTGATTGTTTATCAAAACTTGTTATTCCATCAAAACCATTGGCTGTACCGAAGTTTACTTGGATTGTTTGATTTGGAGCTGAGCCGTTATTTGCAGTGTATGTTATACTTGTTGGTGAATATGAGCCTAATGAACCATCTGAATTAAAAATTATCTGTCCTTCAACTTGATTCGCTCTTACTAATCCACCTATATCTCCAGGTTCAGGCACTATTATTTTCATATCCCAAGCTGAGCCTACTTTGGTTCCATTATTGTCATAAACAAACCCAGATTTTCTAAATTCTGTTCTAACTGTATGCTTAGTTCCAAGTGAATCAAAAACATCTATACTAGCACCATGTGTTGCAGCGTTAATCTCTTGAGAAATTTTTATACCATTGCTTCCTGCTGTTAAGTTTCCAGCAAATGAAGCCATAGTTCTTGAAAAAAGTGGGTTTTCATCTGTTGAAGCATCGATAATACTACCTGATTGAATATTTAGATCATTTCCTGCTCCATCTTTATTCTCAATTTTATATTTTCCTTCTTCATTAACAGTAAGTGTTGCGGTCGCTGAAGTTGTTTGAAGAAAATCTTGCATTTTTGCTCGAAGATCTTCTGTTGATTTAAAATATTGTATTTGGCTTGTTATTGTTGCTCCTGCATTATTTACCCAAGTATATGTATCCGTTGTATAGTTTACGGCATCACTATCATCAGTATATCTAAATTGCCTTTTTGTGCTTCCTCCATCAAAGCTAAGTTCTATACCTTGTCCACCTGTAGCAGAATTAACAGTGGTTCCAGTTTTTGTAAGAGTGGTAGGCTTGAGATTAAAAGATTCACCATCAGCTGTAAAAAGAACATTAAAATCATCAACTTTTTCAGGATCTAAACCAGCAGCTAATCCAGCTGTGCTATCAAGTGGACGAATAACAGATTTTTTTTCGATTAAATTACCAGTGTTAAGGTTTGCTTTTATGTTTAAAACTGAGGTTTCACGAGCTGGGGTCGTAAGTCCAGGAGGTATAGAAATATCTCCTATAGGTGCAGTTGAATCAATTTGACCAGTAGCATTATCTCTAACCCAACCTTGAGCAATAAGACCTTGGTTATTTACAAAGTTTCCATTTGCATCAAATACAAAATCTCCACTTCTTGTATATTTATAAGTCACACCTGCATCTGGACTAACTACAAAAAAACCATTTCCTTGAATTGCTAAGTCAGTGTTTTTACTTGTTGTTTGAATTGAGCCTTGTGAAAACATTCTAGTTACTGAATTTATCTCTGTTCCTAGTC
>JAMONX010000158.1 GCA_027066435.1 Campylobacterales bacterium | reverse complement strand
CACAGGTTGAATTCAAGACCTAGAAAGTGTCTTGATTATGCAACTCCTTATGAGGCTTTTATGGAACTTACAGGTTTAGATGCTATAGTTTTGGTTAAGGGTATTCGCTTATGAGTCGAATCTGCCAAATCCTATAAGAGAGTAAATGATGAAGATACAGTTTGAAAGTGATCTAAACTACCAAAATCAAGCTATAAGCTCTTATTTGAAGGGCAAGAGATACTCACAAGTAACTTTTTAGTACCAAATTGCCAACAGTGCTAGAAGTGATATAGACATCACCTCTTCTTCATATAACTAATTTCACAATTTTTTGATACAATTATCAGATGTTTAATTTTATAAAAGATATTAATTTTGGTTTTAAAATTCCCACTCCTGATAAAACTATTAAAGTTGCAGTCACTGGTCTTAGTCAAAGCGGTAAAACTGTCTTTTTGACATCTTTGATTAATCAACTTATTGCAAATGATAAATTGCCATTTTTAAATGAGAAATTGGGGCGTTCGTTTGTAGCGAGGCTTCTTCCTCCTGATAGTGTCTATATGCGTTTTGACTATTATAGTAAGTTGAGTGAATTTAGGAAGAAAAATCCTATCTGGCCAAAATCTACAAAGGCAGTTACTAAGACAACTATCCAATTAGAGTTTAAGAGTAATTATGCCTTTTTGGAGAGTCAAATTATCAATTTAGAGTTAGTTGATTATCCTGGGGAATGGCTTTTGGATTTGATGATGCTAGATTTGAGTTTTGAAGAGTGGTCAAACCATATGATAGATTTGGCAAAAGAGAAAAAAAGAGTTAAGTTTTCAAAAGAGTGGTTAGAGGCTATAGCGGGTGATATTGATAAATCTGAAGAAGAGCTTTTTGACCTATTTAGTGAGTATCAAAAAAATCTCTACTATCACGGTTACTCATATGTTGGACCTGGTCGTTTTGTGGAGGCTGGCGATATGCAAAATGATCCTATTTTATATTTTTGTCCTTTAAAAGATAAAAATAACTCTATATATGAGCAGTTTAAAAAGCGTTATGATTTATATGTTAAAGAGGTTGTAAATAGACTTTATCTTGAGCATTTTAGAGAGTTTGATACTCAAATTATCTTGGTTGATTTGATAAAAACGCTAAATGGTGGAGAAGAGATATTTGATGATATGCATCTAGCTATAAAAGGTATTTTAAAATCTTTTACTTATGGTTCAAATAATTTTATTTCAAAGTTCTTTGATTTGAAAATTGACCATGTGATTTTTGCGGCTTCAAAAGCTGATCATATACCTTTGAGTCAAAGAGAGGCTTATATAAGGCTTTTAAAAGAGATGATATGGGATATGAAACAGGAGTTAGATATCAAACATGTTGATACAGAGAGTACAATTTTTGCATCTGTTAAAAGCACTCAATATGTCAAGGCAAAACTAAATGGTGTAGAGGTTGATTGTGTTAGAGGTATTGTTGTTGGAGAAGATGAACCATCCACTCATTTTCCCGGTCTTCTACCAAAAGATTATAAGGATAAAAATTTTTGGAAAGAGGGCAAATTTAATTTTGTCTCGTTTAAACCAATCTCTTTTCCATCTAAAGATACAAATGCAGTAGACCATATAAGGATGGATAGGTTAATTTATAGTTTGTTAAAGGATAGAGTATGAAAGATAAAACACCAACTAGGATAGATGAATCAACTATATCAAGTGAAAAAACCAAAACGATAGATCCACAAAGAGTTGCTGAAGATGAATTTTACCAAGAGGTAGAGGAGGAGCAAACAAAGAGGCTTACAAAGTTAAAAGCGATGGGCGGAGCTATGAAAAAGAGTTTGTTAGTTGCCTCTCTTTTAGCATCTTTGATAGTTATTGGTACGATTTATGATGCAACTTTTACAGCAACTTCTATGCTTCAAAATGCACCAGTTTTGGGGGCTGTCTATCTTTTGATTTTATTATCATTGATAGGGATTATCACTTTTTCACTCATAAAACAGTATATTGGATATGCTAAATTAAAACGAATTGATAAACTACAACTTGAGGGTTTGAGATTGATCAAAAATCCTACAAATGATGTAAAAGCGTATGCTCTGAAAGTTATCGCTCAATATGAAAATCATCAAGATGCAGATGTAAGAGAAAATGCCAAAAAAGCAAAATCCGAATTAGATGAGTTGATGGATGCAGAGGTAATTAATCGTGTTGATGAACTTCTTTTGCAACCTTTGGATGTAAAAGCTAAACGATTAATTGCAAACTATTCAACTCAAACAGCAGTCTCTACAGCTATAAGTCCAGTAGCTTTTATAGATGCAATTTTAATCATCAGTCGCTCATATGTTATGATTGGTGAAATTTCAAAGTTATATGGATATAAGCCAAATTTTTTAGGTGAGCTTAAACTTATAAAAAATGTTTTTATAAATTTAGCATTTGCAGGTGCTACTGAGCTTTTGACTCATCACAGTGGAGATGTTTTGGGTTCAACTATCCTTTCAAAACTCTCAGTAAATTCAGCACAAGGAGTTGCAAATGGGGTTTTAACAGCTCGTGTGGGATTAGGTTCTATAAAATCCGTTAGACCGATACTTTATAAAGATAAAAATGAAGGTTTTTTGAAAAATCTTATAAAAAATATTGTTAGTAAAATATTTTCCAATAAAAATAAATAATTTTCTCTTTTTGACGATATGCTTTAAAATAAGTCTCAAAGAGGTAAATTATGTCGATAGAAACATATGAAAAAGTTCAATATGACAAATATGACAGTTTGGATGCAGAAACTGTATGTAAAAAAGATAAAATATTAATAATTAGTCAAAATAGTACAGATATTTTTTTAGTAAATAAGCTTTTAAATCAACTAGGAAATTTTAAAGTTTATGAAGCAGCTAATTTAAAGGCGGCACAGAAAATTACAAGTTATTTAGAACTTGATTTGATTATTGTAGATGATATGTTGCCAAATATTGGTGGATATGAAATTATAAAAAGGTTAAATAAAAACCATATACTAAGAAGTATTCCAAAAGTTCTTCTTTTAACTCAAGGCTATCAAGCGACAATTTATGACAATATAATAGTTGATAACTTAGATTTTATAAAAAAACCTATTGACAATATAATCTTTAAAACTCGTATAAATTCAATATTAAAAAATCGACAAGATAAATTTAATAGTGGATCATTGTTTGAAAATATGATTGATGCAAAGATTAGTGGAGCTAAAGAGTTTTTAAAAATTTATAAAAGTTTTTTAGATATGGACCAAAATATTCTTTTTATATATGATAAAGATAAAAATGAAGTTGTAGAGTACAATAAAAACTTTACGAAATTCTTTGGTAAATATTCACTTGTAAATAGGCTTATCTCAAATAAAAGAGTTATGAAAAAGTTTATACCATATATGTCTGATTCAAACTATCTTAATTCCCACGATGCAAATACTTGGATAGATCTAATAACAAGTATAAAAGATTTTAATTTTATAATCACTTTAAAAATTAGAAATAAAGAGTTTAGTTTCAATGTTCAAGCCAATAAAATGAAGCTTTTTGGTAAAAACATGTATATTATAAAACTATCTAACCATGATTTATATTTACCTAAAATAGTAAAAAAAGATGTAAATCAAAAAATTGATTTGCATCTTAGAGAATTATTTGATCTATTAAATGAGATTGAAGAGGGTGAAAAAAGAGATAAAATAAGGGCAAATATTATAAGTTTACTCAATGAATTAGATATAAAAGTACCAAATTTTGAGAACAATGATGATATAAAAACTAAAGAGATAAATGTCTATTTTGTAATAGCTAAAACCTTAAAAGATAGAATAAATACTATAAAAGCAAGACTTAATTCTAAAATTATAAGAGAAGATTTTGATGTAAATAGCCATAGTGTACATGCAAATATATCGCAAGATGCAGTTAGTGAGATGTTAAAAGGGATTTTGGATAGTTATCATGATGGAACAAATCTAAAAGTTGATGTAAAAGTTTATAAACTTAAAGATGATATTAAAATTGAGATAGTTACAACAAGTGATAAAGAGACAACTGAAAATAACTCTTTTGTTAGTAAATTATTGCACAATAATGATTCATATAAACAAAATGATTCACTTTATAATATAACACCAAAAAATCTTGAAAAAGTGTTAAATTTATTAAATGCAACTTTAAAAACGCATTTTACCAATGGTCAAAATATATTCATTGTAACTATACCAGTTAAGTAAATTTTTTACAAATACTTTACATTTTCAACAGTTTATTATAAAAAATTTAATACAATTGCCCATTAGTTTAAGATTTTTAACTTTTGGAGTGGTTGTATTTTATGAAAACTTTCAATATTAGATATAGAAGCGATGAAAAACTAAGAGATTTTATTTATGAAAATCAGCTTATTGATTCATCAGATATTTTGATACAAATTTTCTCTTCACAAAATAAGGTGAATAATATTTTATCTATTACAAACCTTCTTTATGAACTTCTTCCAAGTGCATCTGTTATCGGTTCTACTACTGATGGAGAGATAATAGATGGACGGATATTAACAGAAAACATTGTTATCTCTTTAACGATATTTAACCACTCTTATTTAAAAACTGCATTAGTTGAAACGATTGATGATAGTTATAAAATAGGTGTAGAGTTGGCAGAAAAAATTGTCACTGATGATACGAAAGTTATGATTGTATTTGCAGCATCTAAAGATATTGATGCACCTCTTTTGCTTCAAGGTTTAAAATCTCTCAAAGAAGATATTATAATTTGTGGAGCTCTTAGTGGGGATAGTGGCACATTTAGTGGTGGGTCTATTTTTCATCAAAAGAGAATCTCTAAAAATGGTGTAGTTGCTATAACTCTCAATGGTGCTAAGCTTAGAGCTTCTAATAGGCAAACATCACAATGGGAGCCAGTTGGAAGAGAGTTTAAGATAACAAAATCTAAAAATAGTAGAGTTTTTACTGTTGATAAAATGTCTGTTTTTGAACTTTATAAAAAGTATTTAGGTAAAGAGATATCGGATAAACTTCCTCTAAGTGGTTTACAGTTTCCTTTTGTATTAAAAGATTCACAAAATGGTTCATTCATTGCAAGATCTGTATTGTCAAGCCCTGGAGATGGCTCTTTGATATACTCTGCAAACATGAAAGAGGGGTCTAAAGTGCAGATTGCTTTTGGAGATGCACAAAAGATGTTAGAAAATAGTCAAAAGATAGTTATGGAAATTGCAGATGAACCAATTGAAAGTAT
This sequence comes from Campylobacterales bacterium, assembly GCA_027066435.1. Classification (GTDB taxonomy): domain Bacteria; phylum Campylobacterota; class Campylobacteria; order Campylobacterales; family QNZT01; genus SZUA-1433. The sequence continues at coordinate 15,144 of JAMONX010000158.1, read as the reverse complement.
ATTTATCTATGCATCTGGAGGAAGAAGAAGATTTTTGCAAAATATCGCCTATTCTGAGATAGAATCATATAAAATGCTAGGAGTGAGTGCTGGTTTTTTTGGTTATGGAGAGTTTTTTTCAAACAGTAGTGAAAGTATATTTTTAAATCAAAGCATAACTTGCTTGGTATTATCAGAATCTAACGAAATTAAAAAGAGAGAAATTCGTTTTAAGAGAGATTATAAAAGTATTGACAATAATTTAGATACAACTAGAGCATTAACTAATATTGCAAAAGTCTCATCAAGAGAACTCCAAGATCTTAATGAAAAATTAGAATCTCGTGTCAAAGAGGAGGTAAAAAAAAGCCGAGATAAAGATTCTATTTTGATTCATAACAGCAAATTAGCACAGATGGGAGAGATGATGAGTTTGATTGCACATCAATGGAGGCAACCTCTAAGTGCAATATCAGCAACTTCAACTGGACTTCAGGTTAAAATTGAACTTGATAAATATGATGAAAAGTTTTTTTTATCCTCTTTGCTAAAAGTTGAAGATTATGTAAAACATTTATCAGATACTATTGATGATTTTACAGAGTTTTTTAAACCTTCAAAGTTACCAGAGTTTACAACTTTGGAGAAATTATGTGATAAGGCACTTTTTATACTCTCTTCATCATTTTCTAAAAATTCAATTTTGGTAACTACAAATTATCAAAATGATGTTGAGTTATCGACATATTCAAATGAAATTATTCAAGTTCTCATAAATATACTTAAAAATGCTGAAAATATTTTGCTAAATAGAGGGATAAAAGAACCCCATATTGAAATAAATACCTTTTTAAAAGATAAAAAGTATTATATAGAAGTGATTGACAATGGTGGTGGAATTGATGAAAAAATAATAGATAAAGTTTTTGAATCATATTTTACAACAAATGAGAGAGAAGATTCTACCGGTTTGGGGCTTTATATGTCAAAGTTCATAATTGAAGATAGTTGTTACGGGAAACTTGAAGTAGCAAATGTAAAAAATGGTGCAAAATTTACAATTATTTTATAGTTTGCTTTTTATTAGTTAATTATAGATATAGTAACATTTTTAAAAATTAAATTATACGAAGGACTTTAATGAATAAATATTTTATTAATACAATGGTAGCGATTTCACTTTTTGCATCTACAGTGAGTGCAAAAACATATGCGACTGTAAATGGAAGTGATATAACAGATAAAGAGATAGGTGCAATTTTGCAAGTAATTCCAGGGGCAAATTATGAGCAGATGACAAAAGAACAGCAAAAACAAGTTGTAAATCAAGCAATTGAGAAAAAACTTTTAAGTGAAAAAGCATTAAAAGCTGGTATGGAAAAAGAGCCAGAGTTTAAAGAGGCTTTAGAAAATATTAAAAAAGATTTGGCATTAGAGCTGTGGATGAAAAAACAGTTTGATGCTCTAAAATTAAAAGATTCAGATCTCAAAGATTTTTATAAAAAAAATCAAGATATGTTTAAAAAGCCTGAAACTGCAAAAGCTAAACATATTTTATTAACAACCGAAGAAGACGCAAAAGCAGTAATTAAAGAGTTAAAAACTGCAAAAGCTAAAGATGTAGTTTCAAAGTTTGAGAAGTTAGCTAAAGAGAAGTCAACAGGTCCTAGTGGCCCTAGTGGTGGAGAACTTGGTTGGTTTGATAGAAAAAGGATGGTTAAAGAGTTTAGTGATGCTGCATTTGCATTGAAAAAAGGTTCTTATACAAAAACACCTGTAAAGACGCAGTTTGGCTATCATGTAATATTGTTAGAAGATAAAAAACCTGCACAAGCAGTCTCATTTGAAGAGGCAAAACCTGGTATTGAACAGAGTTTGAAGGTTGAAAAGTTTCAAGAAAAGATGAAAGAGCTTTCTAAAAACCTAAGAAAAAGTGCCGATATATCTATTAAATAACTAAAGGGTATCTTATGGGTGCAAAAATCTTTGATGTAGTAAAGCCAGGTGTCGTAACAGGCGATGATATACAAAAAATATTTAAAATCGCAAAGAGTGAGGGATTTGCTATCCCTGCTGTAAATGTTGTAGGGACAAATTCTATAAATGCCGTTTTAGAAGCGGCTAAAGAGGTGAATTCGCCAATAATTATACAGTTTTCAAATGGTGGAGCCTATTTTTATGCAGGTAAAGCTCTTTGCAATGAAAATGAAAAAGCTGCAATTTTAGGAAGTATTAGTGGAGCTTTACATATTCATACTTTAGCAGAAGCTTATGGCGTGCCGGTGATACTTCACACCGATCATGCAGCTAAAAGTTTGCTTCCTTGGATTGATGGGCTTTTGGATGCAAGTGAAGAACATTTTGAGAAATATGGTGTACCTCTTTATAGTTCACATATGTTAGATCTCTCAGAAGAGCCATTGGAAGAGAACTTGTCAATTTGCGAAGATTATCTTAGGCGAATGAGTAAAATCGGTATGACACTTGAAATTGAGCTTGGAATTACTGGTGGAGAAGAGGATGGTGTTGATAACTCGCATATAGATAATTCTCTTCTTTATACTCAGCCTGAGGAGGTAAGTGAAGCTTATGAGAGGTTGAGTGCGATTAGTGATAAGTTTACAATTGCAGCCTCTTTTGGGAATGTACACGGAGTTTACAAACCTGGAAATGTTACACTTGAGCCAAAAATTTTAGATAATTCACAAAAATATATTCAAAATAAATTTAAAACTGAAGCAAAGCCTGTTAACTTTGTTTTTCACGGAGGAAGTGGCTCTACTCTTGAAGAGATTAGAGAAGCAATTGATTATGGTGTAATTAAGATGAATATTGATACTGATACTCAGTGGGCATATTGGGATGGTGTTAGAGAGTATGTATTTAAAAATAGAGAGTATTTACAATCTCAAATTGGAAATCCAGAGGGTGAAGATAAGCCCAATAAAAAGTATTATGACCCTAGAAAGTGGCTTAGAGAAGGTGAAAAATCAGTGGTTAAGAGATTAAAACAAGCATACAGCGATTTAAATTGTATTGATAGAAACTAAATCACCACTACAGAAGGTACTATTTAGAGAAAAAACCTATTTCATAAAGAGAGATGATTTATTAGATAATCATTTCTCTGGAAATAAAGCTAGAAAATTTCACTACTATTTAAATTATAATTTCAAAAATATTTCAAAGATAATCTCACATGGAAGCTCACAATCAAATGCAATGTATTCGCTTTCAGTTTTAGCTAAAATTAAAAATATTGAATTTATCTATTATGTAGATCATATTGCTCTTTTTTTAAAACAAAACCCACATGGAAATTATAAATATGCTTTGCAAAATGGCATGAAAATTATCGAAGGTGATTTAAAAAAAATAGTAGATGAAGATGAACTCTTTATTCCTGAAGGTGGGCATTTTAAAGAGGCGGAAGTTGGTATAAAAATCTTGGCTAACGAATTAAAAGAGTTTGATTGTGATATATTTTTACCTTCAGGTACTGGTACTACTGCTTTGTATCTTCAAAAACATTTAAAAAATAGAGTTTTTACTTGTGCTTGTGTTGGAGATGTGAAGTATTTAAAAAAACAGTTTTTAGAGCTTGAATCTGATGAGCGTTTGCATCCTAATATTTTAACATTAGATAAAAAGTATCATTTTGGAAAGCTTTATAGAGAATTTTTTGAAATTTGGGTAGAATTAAAAAGAGAAACTAATATAGAGTTTGATTTTTTGTATGACCCACTCGGCTGGATGAATGTTATAAAACACCATAATTTATTTAACAATGATTTGATTTATCTGCATCAAGGTGGAATTATAGGAAATGAGAGTATGAGTTTAAGATATAAGAGGAAGTTTAGTGAAAATAGTAGAAAGTAATGACCCAAAATTTAAAGAAGAATTTAATACTCTTTTAGGTCGTGGGAAAATGGATATTGAAAATGTTGAGGGTATAGTTGGCTCGATTTTAAAAGAGATAAAAAGAGATAAAGACTCCGCTATAAAAGCTCATATAAAGAAGTTTGACAAGTGGGATGTAGAAGAGGAGAAAGATCTTTTAATAGATACAAAAAAGATGAAAAAAGCCTATGATTCACTAGATGCAAAACTAAAAGAGGCACTTCATTTAGCATATAATCGAATCTATGATTATCATAAAAAACAGCTTCCTACCTCTTGGTTAAATTATGAAGATAATGGCATAGTATTAGGTCAAAAAGTAACTTCAGTTGATAGAGCAGGGCTTTATATTCCAGGTGGAAAAGCTGCATATCCAAGTTCACTTTTGATGAATGCAATTCCTGCAATTGTAGCTGGAGTTAAAGAAATTGTTGTTTGTACTCCTACTCCAAATGGGGAGATAAATGAACTTCTTTTAGCAGCCTTGCATCTGTGTAAAATTGAAAAAGCTTTTAAAGTTGGAGGAGCTAGTGCTATTGGAGCTTTAGCTTACGGAACTGAGAGTATTCCAAAAGTCGATGTGATAACGGGTCCTGGAAATATATATGTTGCTACTGCTAAAAAGATGGTTTATGGAGAGGTAAATATAGACATGATAGCAGGACCTAGTGAGATAGGAATAATTGCAGATGCAAATGCAAATCCATCTTTTTTGGCGATTGATATGTTAAGTCAGGCTGAACATGATGAGATGTCAAGCTCTATTTTGATTACAACTTCAACTGAAATTGCCTTAAAAACAAAAGGTGAAATTTATAAAGAGTTAGAAAAATTAGATAGAAAAGAGATTGCACACTCTTCTATAACAAATCGAGGGTGTATAATAATCGTAAAAGATTTGATTGAAGCTTGTTCTCTTATGAATGAATTAGCCCCAGAACACTTAGAACTTATGGTTGATAATCCATTTGAACTCTTACCTTCCATTCGACATGCAGGTGCTATTTTTATGGGTAGATATACACCTGAACCTATTGGGGATTATATAGCTGGACCAAATCATACACTTCCAACGGGAGGAACTGCAAAATTTTACTCTCCTCTTGGGGTTGAAAATTTTATGAAAAAAACCTCTATTATAAGTATGAGTAAACGAGGTATGGATGAAATAGGGCATGCTTGTGCATTATTGGCTAATACTGAAGGACTTACTGCTCATCAAAAATCGATAGAGAAGCGTTTAGACTAAAATGATTAAAACTTTTTTGATATGTTTTATAGCTTTTTTATTCACTTCATGTAATTCGTGTTGTAATAATCCTAATTTATTTGAAAATGAAGATAATAGTGAAAAGATTTTTGGTTCAGTACAACCTCCTAAAAATTGTGAGAAAGAGTGCAAAAAACAGTTTGTTTATGATCTGATGCATGACAGTTATCTATGGGCTGATGAAACAATAATACTTAGTGAAGATCAAATTTTAGATATATCAGATGATAAAGAGATGCTAGAAATTTTAAAAACTCCAAAGGATAAATTTAGTTATATTTTAACAAAAAAGGAGCATGATAACTATTTTCAAGCAGGGGTTGATACAGGTTTTGGGTTCTTTCCATCCTTTGTTGAAGATAGTGAAAGTGGTAAATTATTTATAGGTATAATTCTTGTTTATCCTGATTCTCCCGCGGATAAGGTTGGGTTAAAACGGGGTGATTATATATCAATGATTGATGATATTAGTATTGAAGATATTTATCAAAGTAGAGAACTTATAGAGTACTATTTTGGAGATAAAGAGGAGAATCTTACTATGAGTTTAAAACTTGAAACTTCACAAGAGATAAATATCTCAAAAAGTGAGTTTAAAGTAAAAACCGTACTACACAAAAGTGTAATAGAACAAAATAGTTTAAAAATAGGTTATCTAGTATTTCAATCATTTATAGGTACTTCAGTTGAAGAACTTGATAAAAGTTTTACAGATTTTAAAGATGCAGGAGTAGATGAACTTGTGTTGGATTTAAGATATAACGGTGGGGGTTATGTTTTTGTGGCAAAGTATCTCTCTTCTCTTATTGGTGGAGAAAACTTAATAGGAAAAGTTTTTAATAAAACTATTTTTAATCAAAAATATAGCTCATACAATAGTATAGACTACTTTTCTAATGTACCTTCAAACTCATTAAACCTTTCTCGTATTTTTGTCATAACCACAAGCAGTAGTTGCTCGGCTAGTGAGCTTATTATAAACGCACTAAGAGCTAATGAAAATAGTGTTGAAGTTATCCAAATTGGCTCTTCTACTTGTGGAAAGCCTTATGGTATGATTGGTGGTGCATATGGAGACAATTATATCTTTCCTGTTCAGATGAAAAGTGTAAATGGTGACGGTATAGGGGATTATGTAGATGGCTTAATTCCAACTTGTGAAAGTAATGATGACTTTAATTTTAATTTTGGGAATATAAATGAAAATTCACTCTCCACTGCACTTTTTTACATAGAAAATGATAGTTGCAAAAGAAGAAGTAGAAATATTTTTCTAAAGAGAGAGAATGTTATAGAAGGTTTTAGGGGAGTGCATGGACTTTTTTAAGATTATAATGATAACTCTTATTTGCTCTAGTGCTCTTTTTGCATTTTCAAAAAAAACAAAAGCAATAGATAAAAATGATTTTGCTACAATTTCAGAACTTGATAATAACTGTTTTATTGAGTTAAACAAAAAAATAGAGACTATTTTAAATATAAAAGGAGTTAAATTATCAAAAACTCTTTTCTATGATAAGTCGCATCTATATCTTACAAATAGTATAGATGGATATGTCAATGCAAATAAGATATTTCTCTTGCATCTAAAAGACAATAGTTGCAATATCTCTTTGGTTAATTCTTTAAATATAGTTTTAAGAACAGAAGAGTTAAAAGAGTGCATTTGCCAAAAAGGTGATAAAAAATGAAAAAAATCCTAATTATAGCCGACGGTAATACTGCAAGTAGATTTTTATCAAGAGTTGCAAGTTCAGATACGACTGACAATAGATATTATGTTGTCTATTATCATGATAAAACACTGCCCGAAACTAAGGTTGAAAGATTTGTATATTATAAGTTTGATCCTACTAGTTTTTCCAAGTTATCTACACTTTTGGAAAGTGAAGATTTTCATCAATGCATGATTGCTCTTGCAAATAAAACAGATCTTGAATCTACCTATGAAAATATCAGAAAAGTAGATTTAGAGATTCAGATATCGCTTATCGATAAATGGAACCTCTCGTTTAATGATCCCAATCTGACAATTTTGGATTTGCATGATAGTATCTCTAACCTTTTTAGTAATTATCTTCCAGATCTTCCTCTATTTGCACAAAATCTAGGACTTGGAATTGGTGAAATTATGGAGTTCAAAATTCCATCGGGTAGTCCATATATCTATAGACATGTTAGAAGTATTGATCAAAAAAGATGGAGAATCGCAGCAATATTTAGAGAACATAAACTTCTTTTACCAACACCAAAAACTATGCTTTTACCAAATGATGCACTCCTTGTTGTTGGAAATCCTAATGTTTTAAAAGGAGTTTATAAAAGTGTCAAAAGGGAATTTGGACAGTTTCCTGTTCCTTTTGGTGAAAATATATACTGCTATATTGATATGAAAAATATGAGTGAAGAGGAGATAGAGATTCTTAGCAATGATGCTATGCTTTTGCACTCAAAATTAAATAGTAAAAAACTTATTTTTAAAATTGTAAACTCTAAATTCTCAAAAGTTTTAGATAAAATGAAGAGTTATGCAAGTTCAAATATGCTTGTAGAGTTTGATTTTCATCAAAAAAATTCTAAAGAGATTATTATTAATGATATTGATAGACATTATATTGGTCTTTTTGTGACTACTCAAAGATTTTTATCAGATAATTTCAATCTTTTGTATGAGCTTAAATTGCCTATATTTAAGGTTAGTAATAGTGGATTTTATAAAATTAAAGAGATGGTTTTTTTAGGCTCAGATAGTAAAAAGGCTGAAAAATTTTCCTCGATTATATTTGATATCTCTTCACAGCTTAAAGTATGCATAGCACTATTTGATGTGGATTTACAGAAAAATGAAGAGAATGAGAAAATTATTAGCCATTTTCAAAACTTAGGAAAAATATTTGAAAAGAGAGTAAAGGTGATAAAAACTGTAGAGAACCCGATAATGGATTTAAGTTCACGGGATGATTTTATACAATTTGTAATTTTTGAGAAGAAGATGCTTTCATCAAAATTTACATCATATTTTTCCACGGATGTGGAGAAACAGTATTTTAGATTTGCAAATAATTATCAACTTTTTGTACCATCTGAGTTATGATAACCTAAACACTATTTCACTATAATCAAAAATAAACTTTAAAAATATAAGGTAATAATTATGGAAATTAATATAGATTTTCAAAAACAAAAAAGTAAAAAGTATAAAGTTTATATTGATGAGCTTGAAAATTTGAGAATTTCTGGAAAAGTTGCTATTATCACAAATCCTAAAGTTTGTGGTTTGCATCTACAAAGGCTCTTAGAAAAAGTATCTGCAGATGAACTCTATGTCATAACTATACCCGATGGGGAAGTTTATAAAAATAGCGAAACTCTTGATCTGATTTATGAAAATCTTTTTAACCATAAGTTTAATAGAAACTCTACACTCATTGCGTTTGGTGGTGGTGTGATTGGAGATATGACTGGCTTTGTTGCTTCTACTTATCAAAGAGGAGTAAATTTTATACAAATTCCAACTACACTTCTTTCACAAGTGGATGCAAGTGTTGGGGGTAAAACTGGCATAAATAATAAATTTGGTAAAAATCTAATAGGGGCTTTTTATCAGCCACAAGCTGTATATATTGAGACTTCTTTCCTAGATACACTTTCACCCCGTGAGTTTTCAGCGGGAGTTAGTGAAATTGTAAAAATGGCTGTAACTTTTGATGAAGATTTTTTTATTTGGCTTGAGAATGCAAATTTAAATAAAAAAGAGGATTTAAGAGTTGCAATACAAAAAAGTGTAGAGACTAAAGCTTTTGTTGTAAGTGAAGATGAAAAAGAGAAAGGTGTAAGAGCTGTTTTAAATTATGGGCATACTTTCGCACATGTTATTGAAAACTTAACAAAGTATTCTCATTTTTTACACGGAGAAGCTGTTTCTATTGGTATATGTATGGCAAATGATTTATCTGTAGTTTTAGGTTTTTTAACTCAAGATGAATCAGAGCGTATTAAAGAGCAATTAAAACGATATGATTTGCCTGTAAAATATAAGATTGATGATGTTGAACTATTTTATCAACACTTTTTCTTAGATAAAAAAACTGACCAAGATAAGATAAAATTTATACTCCCGCAAGGATTAGGCAATCATATCATAAAAAATAATATAGATAAAGATATTGTATTAAGTATTTTAAAAGAGTATTCAAATTGAAAACACTATATCTTGTAGTTATTTTTTTAATTTTATCTATATTTACACTTAATGCTGAAATAAATACGACAACTGAGATAGAAAAAAAGATAGAAGATATTGAAAACATAAAAGTAGAAAAGGAGAAAAAGGCACAAAAGTTAATTGTTGAGCAGAGGACAAAAGAAGAGGCTGATAAAATCAATGAAAGACTTTTAGAGATAGATCATAGTTTAAAAACAGATATTTGGTATACAAAGTATAACAATCATCAAATCTACTTAGATATAGAGACAGAGCTTCATAAAATTGAAGAGAAGATGAAGAGACTAAATAAAGATAGTGAAAAGTTTATGGAGTTTAGTCGTCAAGAGCGAGCACTCGAAAATCGTCTTGAGCTTTTGAGTGATTTTAAAATTACTCCTTTTGAAAGCCTTGTCAAACCTGAGGATTTGGAAAAAATACCTGCTATTGAAAATCCATTTAGTATCATAGATGGCTTTACCTATCTCAAAACAATGAAAAAATATAAAGAGATTTTTAGTAATAAATTAAACTCTCTTAGATTATTGATTAATAGATTAGAAGAACAAGAGGGTTATGCCAAAAGATTAAATCAGATTTATGGTGGGGATTATAATATTGATAGAATTAAAAAGATAGAAAAAGAGTTAGATGAATTTATATCAACACTTGATATTGCTACTAGTACATTTGGTATCTACTCTAAAAAAATAGATGATAATGTTTTGATAGTTAATTCAGATATAAAAGTACAGATGAAGAGACTTTTAAATGTTGCTATTGTTATTTTTATAATATTTTTATTATCTCTGCTTTTTAAATATTTGGCTAAAAAGACAATATCAGATAATGAACGATATTATATGGCAAATAAAGGGATTAACTTTACGAACTTTATACTTATTGTTTTTGTTCTTCTATTTTTCTTTTTAGAGAATGTTTCATATTTCTTGACAGTTATTGGTTTTGCATCTGCTGGTTTGGCATTTGCTATGAAAGATCTTTTTATGAGTATTTTAGGTTGGATTGTTATCGTATTTGGTGGGAGTTTTCATGTTGGAGATCGTATAAAAGCTAAAAAAAATGGATTAGAGTATGTTGGAGATATTGTTGATATATCAATTTTAAGAATGACGATATTAGAAGATATAACTTTAACAACATATATGCACAATAGAAGAGCAGGGCGGATTATCTTTATACCCAATAACTTTATATTTACCGACCTTTTAGCAAACTATACTCACGGAAAAGTTAAAACAGTTTGGGATGGTGTAGATTTTACTATCACATTTGATTCAAATCATAAAAAAGCGGCACATCTTGCTAAAGAGATTGTTAAAAAGTACTCAAAAGGTTATACAGATATATCAAGAAAACAGTTAAATATGCTAAGAAGCCAATACAGTCTAAAAAATATAAATGTCGAACCTAGAATTTTTACATTTATGGAAGAAAATGGTATTAAAATATCTTGTTGGTATATGACAAATTCATATGCAACTTTGACTCTAAGAAGTAGTATCTTTTCAAACATAATAGATGCAATTCAAGAAGAGGATGATATCAAGATTGCATATCCTACTCAAATTATCAATATAAAAAGAGATAGAGAGTTACCACCAAGGGGAGAAAATGAAGAAAGTATTTTTTAAAACCTTTGGTTGTCGAACAAATATTTATGATACTCAGATTATGAGTGCAAATTTAAAAGAGTTTAGTGAAGTAACTTGTGAAGATGAAGCTGATATCGTTATTATAAACTCTTGTACGGTAACAAACTCGGCTGATTCAACTGCAAGAAACTATATAAATTTACTAGCAAAAAAAGATAAAAAAGTTGTTCTTGCAGGTTGTGGAGCGATAAGTCGTGGTGATGAACTTTATAAACAAAAAAAAGTTTTTGGGGTTTTTGGACACTCAGAAAAAACAAAAATAGATGAGTTTTTAAAAAGAGAAAAGCCATTTTTTCAACTTGGTAATTTAGATAGTATTGATGAGAGTATTGTTGAAGATTTTTCTCTAAAGACAAAAGCTTTTATAAAGATTCAAGAGGGGTGTGATTTTTCTTGTTCATATTGTATCATTCCTAAAGTTCGAGGAGATGCAAGAAGTCAAGATGAATTAAAATTGCTCGAACAGGTAAAAAAGCTTACTGATAATGGGTATAGCGAGTTTGTATTAACAGGAACAAATATCGGAAGTTATGGCAAAGATAAAAATAGCTCAATTGCAAAACTTTTAAAAAATATCTCTTTTATTGATGGTGTAAAAAGAGTGAGATTAGGCTCTCTTGAACCTGTACAGATAGATGATGAGTTTATGGAACTTTTAGATGAGAATTGGCTTGAAAAACATCTTCATATTGCTTTGCAACATACAAATGAAGAGATGCTTCGCACTATGAGAAGAAGAAATAATCTTAAAGGTGATTTAGCACTTTTTGAAAAAATAAGTGAAAAGGGTTTTGCACTAGGGACTGATTTTATTGTTGGGCATCCAGGAGAGAGTGATGAAATTTGGCAAGATGGGCTTTTAAACTTTAAAAAATTTCCAATAACACATCTTCATGCATTTAGTTATAGCGATAGGGAGGGCACTCACTCTAGTACTCTTAAAAATAGAGTTAGAGGAGATGTGGCTAAAAAAAGGCTAAAAATGTTAGAGTCAGTAGTTTTTGCAAACAATTTTGAATTTAGAAAAAATAGTAAAAAAGAGTTGTTAGTTTTGGTTGAAGATAAAAAAGATGAGTATCAAGTTGGATATGATCAATTTTACAATAAAGTTTTCATAAAAAGTAGTGATAATTTGCAAAAAAGATGGATTACAATTTCTGATTACGATGTAAAAGAAGGGGGTAATTATGCAAGTATCAACTGATAAAAATAGACTGATTTTAATCGTCGCATTTGTGGCTTTGGTAGGGCTTTTATTTATAGCATTCATAAATAAGCCTCCAAAAGTTATAGATTTACAAACTTATAATAACTTTTTAAAAAATGACCTTTTTAAAAAGGCAGAGATTAGGGATTATGAAGTAATCCTCTTTACTCAAGAAGATATTTACTCTATTATCAAAGATGGGATTAGTATAGAAGAGCTTTTAGAAAAAGTTCCTGTTGAAGTAAAACATAGTAGTGATTTAAGTTCACTCTCTTTTGCTTTTTTACTGCTTCTTTTTATAATTGTTATCGCCTTTGTTTTTGCAAAACGGGTTAAAAGAGTTGAAAAGACACAAGTTAATGAACAAAGACAAAGAGCTCCAGAGTTAGAGCCGTTATCATTTAATCGAAAAATCAAACCCTCTAAATCATCAGTTAGATTTGATGATGTTGCTGGAATTGATGATGTAAAGATTGAGCTAACTGAAATTGTTGATTATCTTAAATATCCGCAAAAATATCTAGACTTTGGTATAAAACTGCCACGAGGCGTTCTTCTTGTTGGACCTCCTGGGGTTGGAAAGACGATGATTGCCAAGGCAGTTGCTGGTGAAGCTGATGTGCCGTTTTTTTACCATAGTGGTTCTTCATTTGTTCAGATTTATGTTGGAATGGGAGCTAAAAGAGTAAGAGAACTTTTTGAAAATGCAAAGAGATATGCACCGTCAATTATATTTATAGATGAGATAGATGCCGTTGGAAAAGCAAGAGGAGGGGGACGAAACGATGAGAGAGAATCGACCCTAAATCAACTCCTAACCGAAATGGATGGATTTGAAGATAACTCAAATATCATAGTAATCGCTGCAACAAACAAGATAGAGATGCTAGATGTCGCACTTTTAAGAGCTGGTAGATTTGATAGACGAGTATTTTTATCTTTGCCAAATATTAAAGAGAGAGAAGAGATTATAGATGTCTATCTTTTGGGTAAAACTCACAATGTAAAAAGCTCTGAAATTGCTAAAATGACAGTTGGTTTTTCAGGAGCAGCTCTCTCAACACTTGTAAATGAAGCTGCGTTGAATACCCTAAAAAGAGACGCTATGAGAGTTGAGATAGATGATTTTTTAGATGTAAAAGATAAAGTTCTTTTGGGTAAACATAAAATTTTAAGTTACTCAGATGAGGAGAAAAAGATTCAAGCAACTTATCAAGCTGCAAAAGCTTTAAGTGCCTACTGGTACGAGGTTGATTTTGAAAAAGTTACGATGCTAAATAGCTTTATCAAAGATGTAGAAAAAGAGATAGAGTCAAAAACACAGATGTCTTCAAAACTCAAAGTCTATCTTTCAGGTTTTGTAGCATGTGAATTAATCTATAATGAAACTTATACAAATGCAGCCTTAGATCTTAAAAAAGCGAAGATGATAGCTGATGAGATGGTTCAAGTCTTTGCAATGGGTGAAGGTATAATCCCCTCTTCTATAGATAGTGCAAACTTGATAGATGAAGCAATAGAAGATGTTGAGCAATTTTTAGCACGAACAAAAAAGGCTATAAAAAAACTAGAAACTCTTCTTCTTGAAAAAGAGAGTGTAACAAAATCTGAGCTTCAAAGAGTGGTAGGTGAATTTCTTTAGCGGTTTTAGTTTAGAGGGTGAAGAGTCTCTTTTTAGTCCGTATCTTAAAGAGAATGATTTTTGTGTAAGTGGATTTAGTCTTGGGGCAATTTTAGCATATGAGTATGTTTTAAACTCTTCAGATAGAGTAGATACTTTGCAACTTTTCTCTCCTGCATTCTTCCAAAATGAGAGTGAAAAATTTAAAAGAGTTCAAACTATAAATTATCAAAAAAATAGAGATAGCTACCAGATGCAATTTTTAAAAAATATCGCTTATCCAGCAGATAGAGATTTAAATAGATATCTAAAAAACGATTCCATTGTGTCACTTGAAAAACTTCTCTATTTTAGATGGGATGCAAATAGATTAAAAGAGTTAAAAGATAGAGGTATAAACATAGAAGTTTATCTAGGTGGGAAAGATAGGATAATGGATACCAAAAAAGCATACGATTTTTTCAAAAAATTTGCAACAATATATCTTATAAAAAATGGAGGGCATATACTTGAAACAAAAGATTAAGATAGGAATTTTAACAGCTTCAGATCGTGCAAGTAAAGGAGTTTATGAAGATATATCAGGCAAAGCTATCATAGATACTTTAAATGACTATCTTATAAGTGAATTTGAAGAACATTACAGATGCATAGCTGATGAGAGAGATATAATAGAAAAGACACTTATAGAGTTAGAAGAGCTTGGATGCTCACTGATAGTCACAACAGGAGGCACCGGACCTGCACGAAGAGATGTTACCCCAGAAGCTACTCAAGCAGTATGTGAAAAGATGCTTCCAGGTTTTGGAGAACTTATGCGACAAGTAAGTCTGAAATATGTCCCAACAGCGATTCTTTCAAGACAAAGTGCAGGAATACGAGGTAAATCTCTTATCATAAATCTCCCTGGTAAACCAAAGTCCATACGAGAGTGTTTAGATGCAGTGTTCCCTGCTGTTCCTTATTGTATTGACCTTATTGAGGGTGATTATCTTGAGTGTGATGAAGAGGTTATTAAAGTTTTTAGACCAAAGGGATAGAAAAACCATTTAAAATAAAAAAATAATTTTACTTTTAGTGTAAAGGTATATAATGTTTTGAATTAAATTTAAAGGAGAACTTATGGGATTTTTTGATTTCGTAAAAGATGCAGGGAAAAAGTTATTAGGTCGTGGTGATGACAATGAGAGTGTTAAAAATGAGATTGCATCTCAAAGTGGTACTATGCCGATTGAGAACTTAGATGTTGTTGTTGATGGTGATACAGTTATCATCAAAGGACAT
>JAMONX010000157.1 GCA_027066435.1 Campylobacterales bacterium | reverse complement strand
TTCTTCTTTTTCTATCTTTATTTTAACATTATGGGATAAAAATATTTGTTTTATTGGTTTGGATTTGGATGATATAGAGGTTATAGAGTTAAGTAAATTCTTACTTTAGATATGATAGAAAACTAAGATATAAATTCCCATCAGATATGATGGGAATTAGAGTGGAATTTTCTTATCTATGATTTCTACCGTGGTGGTCATGACCACCTCTAGTTCTGCTCCTATTTTCTATTTTAACATTATGCACACCATAGTTTTTAAAAGTAAGTTCTACAATATTTCCTCTTTTGTAACATATTGTATCTGCTCCTGTAATTTTATATCTAGCTCTATGATTTGCTAAAACTATAATTACTTCTCCTTCACCTTTAAAACTAAATTTTAATTCATTGCCATTGCCATTTAAAGATAAGAGCTCTGCTCGCATTGGCAATTTTGTAATGCGTGTTTTTCTATCTGTTCTACTTCCAAGGTTTACAGTAAAGCTACCACCATCTTGATCTAAAAATACTTTTTTATCACTATAAGCATACCAGTTGTCAACACTTTTTATCTTTTTATCTGTTTTTAAGTCTAGTGCAAATTTACCAACATTTTGTGAATCTACATTGATATAAACTGTATCGTCCTCATATTGGACATCTATATTTGCATCTCTAAATGTCTCTATTCGTTGCGTTATATCTGCTCCTG
The DNA here is from genome assembly GCA_027066435.1 of Campylobacterales bacterium. Taxonomy (GTDB): domain Bacteria; phylum Campylobacterota; class Campylobacteria; order Campylobacterales; family QNZT01; genus SZUA-1433. The sequence continues at coordinate 20,434 of JAMONX010000157.1, read as the reverse complement.
TTAAAAATTCTGCTTTATCGTTATAGGCAGTTTTGATTAAGTTTTCAAACATGGATTTAGTGTATAGTCCTGATTCTGCACCAGTTGTAGGACCATAATCATGCCAAGGCCAGTGAATTATCGGATTAGATGCATGTTTTGCTAAGCTATGATATTCATCTTGCCAATACTGTTGGGCTTCTGATGTGCTTAATGGTACTGGTACATACTGTCCACTTGCCTCATCCCATACTGGAATGCCAAACTCTATCAAGGTAAAATCAAATGCCATATTTGGACTTAAATAGACTTTGTTGCTATTTGGCGTTAGGTATCCAAATGCACCAGGATATCCAGCTCCAATGCTAGAATATCCTCCTGTCAAATAGTCAAGATATTGGATAATCTCTTTTGATGTATCTACTCCCTCAGGGGCTCCTGGTACTGCACCACCTCTAATATTTTGACCTCTCCAAGTAGGATTAAGATTTGATGTTATGATATCCATAGATTGATTGAATTGGAACTCTATCTCTTGGTTTGAGAGTATATTTGTATCGTGTGGATGTGTATTTGAATGAGTTCCTATCTCATTTCCTAATGCAATATATTGATTGTATAAAGGAGCTGAATATGACCAATCTGTCTGTTGCTGGGGTGGATTATCACCGATATTTATATAATAACTACCAAGGAAGTTATACTTCTTTTTCCAATCTTCTAATATAGGAAGTAAAGCACCATCGTTGTCTGCTACTTCATCAATCTCTTGAGATTGATCCATGTCGTTACGAGAGACAAAAAGGTTGTTATATCGACCCATTTTCAATCCAACAGGACTATTCTCACCAAAAACTGACCATTGTAAGGCTGACCATAATAGATTTGTATCACCCATAAACTCTAATGAGCTAAAGTGTACATTTCTTCCGCCTGTCTTTATCGCCATTACTGCGTCATAAGTTTGTGTACCGCCTGTTCCTTGGTCTACAGTTTGGGTTGCTAAAACAGTAGCAGGTTGTATATTTTCACCATTGCTAACAGGGGTAAAATAACTATACCACCTGTTTCCATCATATTTGATAATCTCCTCGTTATTTTCATAAGAGTTCATGGCCATATGACTTACATCTGATGCATTTAGTGTGATTGCTGCAGGCCCATTTCCTGTAACTCTACCAATTCCTAGCATTTGCTTCATATTTCTATAAGCATCTCCACCGATAGAATTTCCATCTGAACCATTTGTCATCCAATCCCCAGCGGTTATCATTCCTATACCATAATGGTAAGCTGCGTTATAGAGTGTTTTTTGAATTTGAGCCAATTTATCATTTGGAACATAGGCAAAACTAGGAAAGATGAGTGCATCATAATTTACCAACTTTGAGATATCAGTAAGATCATCTTCGCTTAATAGATCAAACGGAATTCCTGCCATCATAGAGTTGTGTTGTGCTACCATAAAGAGTTGTGAATAAGCTTTTTGAATTGGCAAATTTGCGTCATAAAAGTGATTTTTACTTGTTTGCGAGTAGACAATTCCCACTCTTTTACTAAAGTCTGTACGACTAGGCAGATTTAGAGGTTCATTTAAGACGCTTAATTGTCCTAAAGCATAGTTTTGTGGGAAAAATGTTTGGTCATTGATATCACCAATTAAACCAATCTTCTCTTGTGGATTACCGATAAGTGAAGCTGGTAAAACAAACTCTAAAATAGTTTTATCTTCATTGTAGCTAGACTCTAAAGGACCTGTTATGTATGCACCTGTACTATCATAAAGATATGGTAAATTATCCTCACTGTAGATATTTACAAAAAACTCAGCTCCTCCATATGTACCCCATACCTTAAAGCCTGTATTGACATCGTTATCTGTATTTAGCCAAAATGTTGTGTTTGCACCTATCTCTACTCCTGTTGTTTTTATTGCAAAAACATATGCTGGTTCTGGTGAAGTTGTGTATTTACCATAAATAGCATCTCCATTAGCCAAATAAGGGGGTAAATCCATAGGAAGGTTAATTTGTTCTAACACTTCCCAATCACTTACATCACCATCAACACTAACCTCTGCAAAAACATTACTCACCGATAGCAGTAGTGCTGCAACTAAAATACTCTTTTTAAAGAGAAAAATTCTATCTTTCATTTTGTATCTAAACCCTTAATAATTTTTGCAATAAAATAACAAACAATTATATAAAAAAAGATTACTTGGTCAGATTAATTTTTGAAATTTTACTTATTCACAGCTATATCTAAAGCTATCATCTAAATCGATTGGCAATATTAGAGTTTGAAATCCTAAATTCATAGTTTCAGCACACATTTGATCTCGTTCACTATTGTTGTTATCAATATATTTTTTAGCATATTCTGCATGTAAAACAGGTTTATTAACATCTATAAATGGCTTGAGTTTTTCGCATTCATTATAGAAATGGCACTCTTCATTTACAGTAAAATCAAAATATGGTTCTAGTTTTAGAATTTGATCGACATCATTTTTAAGCCCAACACTTAGAGCTCTTTTTCTAGCCTCATTTGCTATAAATATATTATATGCCAATTGATCATCTGCACTTAAGTTAAACCCTGTTTTATTTATATACCCATCTACATTATCAGGTTCTACACCATCACACCCTTTTTTTACTGCTAAATCAAGTCTTTTTTTCATAATAGGTGCTAAATCTTCATTTGATATATCAAGCCAATTTTCATTCCCCCAATCATCCATGCTAAAACCTAAAGCTTCTGGTGGAAAATCATCTATATCTTCTCTCCAATCTTCATAACTTCCTGCACTAAAATAACAGATTACTTTTTTACCACTATCTTTTAATGATTGTATAAAAGTTGCATTTGAATCAAATAGATCTATATCATAAATCTCTACATTGTATGATGTGTTGATACTTTTTTGCAATTGCCATTGCCAAGATGTGTTTGCATCTGGTTTATACCACTCTCCTACGGCGATTGGTGGTATTGAAGAATCAAAAACTTTTGTTAACTCTTCTTGTGAAGGTGAATTACGGCTTCCACAGCCAATTAAAAAAATTGATATTAATGTAAAAACTACTCTCATACTAAACTCCTTCGCTATATATTAGCAAGATAACTCCTAAAGTAGAGTAAGTGTTACTTTATTTTACTTTTTAATTGTCAAAGTAAAATAAATATTATAATTAATAAGAATTAAACTATAGTTTGATTAGACTTTAATAAAAACATAAGGATTATCAAAATGAAATTAAAAAATATCTTACTTATTGGTTCCATCTTTTTATTTACTGGCTGCTCTACAGTATCAAATTATTCTAATTTTAATAAAATTCCGGCAGATGGAACTATAACAGTTTTACCATTTAAAAATAATACTAATTCTCCACAAGCAGGAGAAAAAGCAAAAAATATTATGGAAGGTGTTTTAGCTTCTAAAAATCGTTCAGTACAAATTAGCTCTGCAAATCAAAGAGATAATATCTCTTGCAATGCAAATAGTAATGCAATTAGTACAAGATATTATCTATCTGGAAATATAAACGAGTGGCGATATAAAACAGGTATCGAGGCTGAGCCTGCGGTTGCAATTAACTTCAATGTTATAGATAGGTTAAATTGTGAAGTTGTATATAGTGCTGTTGGTGCAAAAAATGGATGGGGACAAGAATCTGTTGGTTCTGTTGCACAAAAGTTAATATTGGAATTGACAAGCAATTAATGAACAATATAGATAATTTATACTTTTTAAAATATGCAGAAGCTTTTATAATGTCTGCTCTTTTTATCGCTGTTGGTTATATATTGAATAGTCAAGACCCATGTTTTTTAGAAAATAGGATAAATATTTCACTCTTTTTTCTTGCCACATTAACTCTATTTTTTGGATGGACTGGTTTATTGTCTTTTATCATTGTTTACTCTTTGGCGATGAAAACACTATATACAACTTTTGATGTATATCAACTATTGCAACTTTCAATTTTAGGATTAATTTTATATCTATTTCAATATGTCTGGGATACAAAAATAAAAAAGCAGATAGTCAAAGAGGAGTACTTAAGTCAAAAACTTAGTGAAAACTCTAGTGCATTTTATACATTAAAAGCTTCGTATGATAGATTAGAAAAGGATTATATAACTAAACCATTTAGTTTAAAAGATTCTCTAAAAAAGATTATCAATCTTACCACCAATCAAAACAGAGGGGCAAAAAGTGAGTTTTTAAAGTTTCTATCTCAGATTTATCAAGTAAGAAAATCTATGATGGTTACATATGAAAAAGGTGAAATTAGAGAATTTTACTCTTTGGATAAAAGCGATAATTTTAATCAAAATGATATCTTAATAAAAAGAGCATTAAGTGAAAATATACCTGTTTATATAGATTTCAATGATAATAATCAAAGTAGCTATTTAGCGGTAATACCAGTGATATCTAAAGAGAGAGAGAAGATATCCTTGCTTGTTATTAAAGATATGCTTTTTAGCTCATTTAATAAAGATACACTACTTCAAATTTCAGTTATTTTTACTTACTTTGTTCAAAGCTTAGAAAAAAAGAGATTTATGGAGTTACACGGATGCAATCGTCCATATCTTGATGAGATGTTTGCCTTTGAGTTGTGTAAACTTCAGCAAATTGAAAAACTCTATGATATACCATCTTCTATGATAACTATAAAATCTACAAATCGAGAGTTTATGAAAAAATTATTATCTATTATCAAAAAAGAGAAACGAGTTATTGAGTTAATTCAGACATTAACAGTCAATAAAACAAATTATGTCATAATTGTACTCTTTCCTTTTTCAAATACTTCCAATGTAGAGGGGTTTTTATCAAGATTAAAAAGTAAATTTACATATATAGAATCAAAAGATTTTTCCTATAAAATAGGGGATATCAAAAAAAATAAAATTGAAAATTTGTTGGAATAATATTTAATGTTGATAATATCATATCTCTTAGTAGTAGCTCTGTTTTCTTATATCTTGGCTGATTTGATGAAGATTAAAAAGTTTTGGGCATTTATATTTTTATTTATCTTTAACACTATTATAATTATTGTAGGACCTATCTTTTCAATTTTACTCTATTTTTATATATCTCGTGAAAAAAAAGAGGTAGGAGAGTTAAAAATTCATAAGCTTGATTTACCTCAATTAACTCTCTCTTATCCTATTGTAAATAAGCTATATGGAGAGGGTCCTTTGGAAAATCTTTTAAGAGATAAAGAGGTACTAGAAGATAGAAAAGTTAAGATTTTATCTTATATCACTAGCCAACTACAAAGTGATGATATGAGGCTTATTCATAGTACCCTCTCAAGTAAAAGTGATGAGAGTAGGCTGTTATGTTTTGGAACTATCAATCAAATAGAAAAAAGGTTAAATGATCAAATAAACTATAACTTAAATGCTATTGAAAATTGTAAAGATAACTCTATAATAAATGTTTATGAAAAAGAGATTGCCCATCTGTATTGGGAATTTATCTATTATCAACTTGTTAGTAAAGATTTGCAAGGGTTTTATTTGGAGAATGCAAAAACTTTTGCATTTAAAGCATTAGATAGTGATTATGATAAAGTAGAATTATATTTTCTTTTAGGAAAGATAAACCTAAAAATGAATCTATATGATGAGGCGGAAGATGCTTTAGTTAAAACAGTTCAAAATCGATATCTTAGAGAGAGTGCTTTACCTTATCTGATGCAGTTATATTTTGAAAAAAGAGATTTTAAAAAATTTAGGGAGATACTCGATGAGATGCAAAGTATTGAGTATACACCAAAGATATTGATTATGAGATCATTGTGGAGTAAGAAATGAAAATAGATATTCTAATAATTGCAGAAGGAACCTATCCTTATATACGAGGTGGAGTATCAAGCTGGATAGATCAAATCATAAATGGTATGCCAGAATATCGTTTTGGTATACTTTTTTTGGGGAGTAAAAGAGAAGAATATGGAGAAAAAAAATATAAATTAGCAAAAAATGTACACTTCTTTGAAGAGTATTTTCTATTTGATCCTATGGATGTAGAAGAACCAAAAGCTAGAAATATAAAAAAAGAGAGTATGGATAGAGTCAAAGAGTTTTATCAAAAACTTCAAAAAAATGAAAAATTTGATTTTGCTAAATTGATTGACAATAAGCTTCTCTCAAAGGAAGTTACTATAAATGATTTTTTATACTCTTATCAATCTTGGGAATTTATCAAAGAAAAATATCGTCAAAACTGTTCAGATATATCCTTCATAGACTATTTTTGGACAGTTAGAAGTATTCACAGACCTATATGGCTACTTGCATCTATTGCTAGAGAAATAAATTTTGCCAAAGTGATACATTCTCCTTCTACTGGATATGCAGGATTTTTAGCAACAATGATTTCAAACTTTCATAATACTCCATTTATTTTAACTGAACACGGAATCTATATACGAGAAAGAAAAATGGATATGCACACAAATTCAAGCTTTGAGCTTTACAAGTCTTCTTTGCAAAAGAGTGTAGAGAGTAGTGACTATATCAAACAGATGTGGATTAACTTTTTTGAAAAGATGGGATTTTTAACTTATCAATCTGCTATGGAAATTCTCTCTCTTTTTAATGGAGCAAAAGAGCTTCAGATTGAGTTTGGGGCTGATAAGAAGCTTTGTCGTGTTATTCCAAACGGCGTTGATGTACATCGTTTAAATAAACTAGTCAAACTTCGAGATGCAAAACCTCCAAAAGTAATCACACTTTTAGGTAGAGTAGTTTCTATAAAAGATATAAAAACATTTATAAGGGCTATTAGAATTGTAGCAGATACTCTTCTCGATGTACAAGGCTGGATAGTAGGTCCTACAGATGAAGATGTACTCTATTTTGATGAGTGTACGAGAATGGTTGAGTCTATGAACTTAAAAGATAATATCAAATTTTTAGGGTTTCAAAAGATAGATGATATTTTGCCAAAAACAGGTATTTTAACTCTAACATCTATTAGTGAAGGTATGCCTTTGACAATTTTAGAGGGATTTGCAGCGGGTCTTCCGTGCATCGCAACTGATGTTGGAAGTTGTGCAGAGTTAATTTATGGAGCGTTAAATGAAGAGGATATAGCCATATCAAAAGCAGGGGAAGTAGTTTCAGTCTCAAACCCTTCAGAGTTAGCAGATGCTTATATGAAACTATTAGAAGATGAAGATTTATGGAGAGAGTATCAAGCAAACGCACTCAAAAGAGTAAATAAGTTTTATACTCAAGAGATATTTTTTCAAAAGTATAGAGAAGTTTATGAAAAGGCTTTAAATTGGCAGGGATAGGATTTGAACTAGAAAAATCTTTAAAAAAAGATAGCCTTTTCTCTTATATAAAAGTGTATGGTTACTCTGCAATACTTAGTGCTGGGGCTTGGATGGTTTCTATCATATCTATTATTTTGATTGGGTATATTAGTCTAAATTTACACCAAAATATACAAGAGACAACACAGTTTCAACTTATCATCACTTATGCTTTTATGTTCTCTTCAAGTTTTATGCTTTCGGGGTTTTTACAGTTGCCATTGACAAGATTTATAGCTGATAGAGTATATGAAAAGAGGTTTGAAGAGGTATTGCCTGCATATTTTGCGACAATTTTTATTATTTTGGGTGCTGGATTGTTTATCATGACTCCATTGACATTTTACCTTTTGCCAGAACAATCTTTGATTTTTAAGATATTGGCACTAAATATCTTTATGGTAGTAAGTCTTGTTTGGATTGCAAATGTATTAGCATCTAGTCTCAAGCGATATAGAACAGTTGTGTTTTCATACTTTATAACATATCTATTTATCATCATTTTAGCTTACTTTTATGGTGAAAATACTATTTTATTAATGGGTGCTTTTTTTATTGGTAATTTTATACTTTTTACTATTTTAACGATGCTTATTGTAAAAGAGTATCCTTCAAAAAAGTTAATCTGTTTTGATATATTTAAGATAAAAACTTTCTATTGGAGACTTGCATTAGCTGGATTTTTCTACAATTTAGGAGTTTGGATAGATAAGATAATCTTTTGGTATCATCCGATGACAGGCTACACTGTCATTGGAAATTTAAAAGCATCTATTGTTTATGATTTGCCAATTTTTTTAGCTTACTTGGCTATTATCCCTGGAATGGCTATCTTTTTTTATAGATTAGAAGTTGATTTTACTAGAAGTTTTCAGGGTTTTTTTAACTCTATCACTGAAGGAAAACCGCTCTCTACTATAGAGTATTATAAAAATGCAATGAATAGCAATGTTAGAACAATTATAAAAGAGATAATTATTATACAAGCTATTATAAATATCTTGCTTTATAATAGTATTCCTTATATTTTCGAAAAACTATATATCCCAAATCTATATCTTGATCTCTTTTATGTTTTACTCATAGGGGCAACACTTCAACTATGTTTTATGACCATGTTAGCACTTCTATTTTATATCGATAAACGGATAGAGACGCTTATCTTGTCAGTTTTATTTTTTGTTTTAAATGCAGTTTTTACTTATATCTCTATCGGTTTGGGTCCTGAATATTTTGGTTATGGGTATGCCGTATCTCTTTTGATAGTATTTATTATCGCACTTGTTATCGTGCGGGAGAAATTTTGGAGGATTGATTATGAGACATTTATGTTGCAAAAATAGGTTATTTATATTAGTATATATTTTAGCCTTATCTATAATAGGAGTTGCTATATTTAAATTTTTAACATCTTTTAATCCAAAAAGTGCTGTTGTGTATTATGGGGATAAACATCCATCTGATCGCTTGGAAACATTTGACATTATTATATTAGAGTCTGGAAATGTAGATACAAACACAGAGGGTTTTAAAAAAAATAGAGAAAAGATATTTACTTATGTAAGCATTGGGGAAGTGGAAAAAAATAGATCTTATTATTCACAAATAAAACAAGAGTGGCTTGGGGGTGAAAATAAATTATGGAAAAGTAAACTTTTGGATTTATCAAAAGAGGGGTATAAAAACTTTTTAATTGATAGTGTAATCACAGATCTTATAAAAAAAGGGTATAAAAACTTCTTTTTTGATACGGTAGACTCTTATCATCTCTTGCCATTAACTGAAAAAGAGAAGCTCTCTTATGAGTTAGAGATAGTTGACTTCTTAAAAAAACTAAAAACAAAATACCCAAATATCAAGATAATCTTAAACAGAGGGTTTGAAATCATAGATAGAGCTTATCCATATATAAATGGAGTTTTATTTGAGTCACTATTTTATGGATTAGATCACAAAACTTTAGATTATCGACAAGTACCTTATAAAGATAGAGAATGGCTTTTAGCAAAAGTAAAGATGATTCAATCGTATAAATTACCTGTGATTGCTTTAGATTATCTCCCTCCAAAAGAGATGAAAAAAGCAAAAGTTGTTGCAAAAAAGATTCACGATTTAAATATAATTCCCTACATCGGTGATAAATACTTACAAGCTATTGGTGTATCATACAGATGAAGATAGCACTAGATGACTTAATCTCAAGAGAGGAGTCAAAAGAGTTTTCGCAATCCCTAGTCAGGATAAATGCCGTTGGAGTTAAAGATATAATCTTTTTATTTGCTATCTTTGCCTTTGTACTCTATATGCTTTTTCCCAAAGAGACACTCAAAGAGAAAGTTTTAAAAGAGACAAAGAGCAATGATTTGGCATTGGTTTATATTGAGAATATGATTAATTTTGATTATAAAAATTATCAATTACTACTCCATTATGCTGATATCCATTTTAAAGAAGATCACTTTGATTCTGTAAGAGATATCGTTAAAATATTGTTAAAATCTGATAATCCTGAGATTCAAAAAAGTGCTTCAGTTCTTGGTGAAAAGGTTTTTAAAAGAGAATATTTTTTATTAGAAAAACAAGAAGATAGAAAAAAACTTCTAAAAAAGTATGAGAGTGTTATCCAAGAGATGATATTTATCTCAAAAGATAAAAATTTTCAAAATGATCTTCTTATCTATCTGAAAGAAAATTACAGCAAAGATGAATATGCAAAACTTTTAAAAAAGCTCTCTAAACTTGACAATATATGGAAAGAGAAACTTGCACAATATTATGTGGAGCATAACAACCTCCAAGATGCATTAACTCTATATAAAGAGATGCTCTATGCCCAAACATCATATAAAGATAAAAAAATAGTATTTTCAAAAGTAGTTGAGATATTGATGTTTGGAAGCTTTTTTGAAGAAGGAGTTAAAATCGTACAAAAGTATGAAAATCTCTTTTTAGAAGATGAAGAGATCTTTGAACAAGTAATCAGATTTTATTTAGCTTCTAATAATTCAAAAAAAGCTAGAGAATATATCTTAAAAAGGGAGAATTATTAAACAATTTTAATTTAGTGACGATTTAATCCTATTAAGAATATTCGTAAGTGTGGTTTAATCTACACTTGCGGTGATTATAAAGAAGGAATTAGATGCGATTGGTTGTGTTACTTATCTTGTTGTTTACTATACCTCTCTATGCAGAAAAAAACAAAGATTTGTGCTATAGTATCCAAATAGGCTCTTTTTATAACTCAACTTTTGAAGATATTAAAAAACTATCTTTTCCCAAAGAGTGCAAGATAGTTAAAAAAGCAAAAGCATATGCAATAGTATGTGAATGTGACACAGAAGCAAATATACGAAAAAAACTCCCTTTTTACAAAAAAAATGTTCCAGATGCATTCTTAACTAAAACAAAAATAGAACACTCTTTAAATGCTCCAGCTAAAAAAGATGTAGTTTTAAAAACTGAAAAAAAGAGTGAAACATTAAATGAATTGATGTATAAAGTATTTATCTACAATAGTGATTTGAAAAATGCACAAAAAGTCGCTCGAAAAGCATTGAAACAAAATCCAAAAGATCTTAAATGGAGAAAATATTTAGCGGATGCTCTTAGTTGGAGTGGTCGGAGTGAAGAAGCTTTTAAACACTATATCTATATATACAATGTAGATAAAGAGAGAAAAACTTTAAAACACTCAAGTAAAAGATATGGTAGTTATGATAAATACTTTATGCTTTTGGGAAAGATTTTCTCTAATCCAAAAGATGAAAATAGTATTGAACAGTTTATTAAAGAGGCTGAAAAGTTAGGCAATTCTAAAGAGGCTATTTCTGTTTTAGACAAACTATACTTTAAAACAAAAAGTGCTATAGCTTTAAAAAAGAGTGCAAAATTATGTTATAGATTAGGTATGAAGAAAGAGGCGATAGCACGGTTTAAAGTTTTAGAAAGAGAGAAGCTTTTAGATATAGAGACAGCGATGATATTATCTAGAATATTTTTTGAACAGAAGAGTTTTAATCGTTCATTACAAGCACTTTTGAGTGTTGAGTATCTGGCAAAACGACAAAATAAAGAGTATTGGTATCTACTAAGTGATATTTACTCCTACCTTAAAAAAGATGACAAAGCAGCTAAAGTATTAAGAGCATTGTGTATAAAAAGTGAGTGTAGAAAATATGATTATGATAAGTTGATTTCATATTACATTGAAAAAGATAGAGAGTTTGCTTTAGAAATATCACTAAAAGCATTTAATGAGCTTAGAGAAAAATCATATTTTTTCTCATTTGCACAAATTAATTTGGAGCTGAAAAAACCAAATAAGATTATAAAAATTATAAATAGTTTAAACAAAAAGGAGGAGAAAGCTTATAAAAAACTTCCGCTATTTTGGCTTATAGTTGCATCTGTAAATGATCAATTAGGTTTTGTAGATAAGACACTATTCTCTTATCAAAAAGCACTCTCCTTAGATCCTAAATCTACAGAAATTTTAAGTCAATACAGCTGGTTTTTGATGGCAAAAAATCGCTCAATTGAGCTTCAAAATATAATTAAAACTATACAGATGCGAGCAAAAGAGGATAAAAAATTATATATTTTAGCAGCTGCAATAAACTATAAACTCAACAAGAGAGAAAAAGCTCGTCAATATTATTTAATGGCATTAAATAATGAACCTGACAATATTGACTTAAACCTAGATTATGCAAACTTACTTATTATTTTAGGAGATAAAGCCCAAGCAGATAAAATCACAAAGAATATCTATAATAAACTACAAGCACAGATGAAAAAAGAGCCAAAACTGCTTAAAGTTAAACAATTTTTAAAACACTATTTAAGAGCTTCTATCTATTTTATACCCTATTCAAACTATAAAGAGTTGATGAAGCATGCTAGAAGAACTTTAGACAAAGAGAGTTATATAAATTTTAACATTGCTTGGAAATTATATACTAGCGATAGCGATTATGTTTTGTATTTGAGTAAAAAGCTAAAAGAGCCTGAACTTTGGCTTCAAACGTACTTGACAATACAAAGTAACGATACATATGCGATGCGAGAGCTTCTATATCGATATGGCACAATACTACCGCTTGAAGATAAGATAAGTATAAACTTAAAGACAAAACAGATTGCAATGGCTAGAAAAAACATCTTTGAAGGTTTAGAAGAGACACCCCAAAATAAGTCACTCTATCGTACAAAATATGAGATAGATACAAAATATGGCAATAGATTAAATAGTGAGATAGGTTATGAAAATCAAGGAGATTTAAAAAGAACTTATGTAAAGATTGATAATCTCCACCATTTTACAGGTAGATATTATGTTGGAAGCTCTTTGCATTATGGAGAGAATCGTTCAAATTCCTATGATATAGCTGATGATAACAAAACTAACTCTACAGCAAAATTATGGCTTAAAATGTTAATGAACAATGGTTACATAGAAGCAGGGGGCGGTTTTAGAGATAACTATCCTCAATACTTTTTTAATCTCCACAATAATTTAACCAATAAATTAAGCATAAAATTAGAGCTAGAAAAAAACAAACTTGCAACAGAGACTATAAATTTACGCCTAAACGGCAAAAAAGATTATGCCTCAATTGGAGCTAAATATCAATTCAACAATAGATTCTCATTTGAAGCAGAAGCCTCAAATAGTAACTATAAACTACACGAAGGAGATAGTTTAGGTAGTGGAAGTAGATACTATTTTCAAACACAACAAAAGATAAAATTTAGCTATCCTGATATTCTCTTTAGAGAGTATATATCGATTGCAAACTTTAGAGATAAAGGCATAGAAAATTTACCACAAAATTATCTCCAAGGAGGCATCGGGATGCAAATAGGTATGAGTGCATTAAACAGATATAGTGGCAGTTTAAAACCTTATCTTGATATATCTACTGCATATCATAACCATTTTGGTCTATCTTTTGCAGGAGAGTTGGGTATATCAGGAAAGTTTATCGGAAGTGATTACTTAAACTTATCTCTAAACTACAATCGCCTAGCTTCGACAAACGATGAATTATGGTTGTTGAAACTTAACCACAGTTACCTTTATTAGACTATTTTAAAGATTATCCTCAATCAACCTAAGCACCTTATCAATCTCATTTTTATCCAATTTTCCACTCTTAAAATATAAAACTTTCCCATCTTTTCCAAACACAGCAACATTAGATGCATCATCTTCAAGATTCCATTTTTTGACAAGTACCTTTTTCTTATCTTTGATATATAAAGCATTTGGGAACTTTTTCTGTTTGGATTTTAGTTTTGATTCTATTGCGATATTTGGCATCCAAGTTGCAGCCATATTTACAATAGCCACGCTTCCATAATTGTTTAAATCAAACTTTTTTTCTTTTAAAGCCTCAGAAAAGTTGTTGTTTGTATCTTTTTCATCAGGATCTACATAAAAAACTACAAATACTTTATCTTTTAGAGTAGAAGAGTCCCACAGAGTTCCGTCTGTTTTGCCTCCGTCGTCGCCTTGTAAGATGACTTTTTGTGGTATTGCATCTAAGCCTAAAGAGAATAGATTTGATGCTAAAAAAAGTGTAAAAATAAATGTTTTCATGATTTCCTCCAAAATTTATGGTGCTATTGTATCATAAATATAAGTGCATTTTTAGTAGAATGATATAAAACCATATCCAAGGTAGAGAATGCAAAACTTAGACGAGACGCTAAAATCCCATAAATTAACACAAGAAGATTATACACACATCAAAAAAATCTTAAACAGAGAGCCAAATCTTTTAGAGATAGGTATTTTTTCAGCTATGTGGAGTGAACACTGCTCTTATAAATCTAGCAAAAAATATCTTGTCGGTTTTCCAACAACTGCTCCGTGGGTTATACAAGGGCCTGGGGAAAATGCTGGTGTTATAGATATTGGTGATGGAATGGCGGCTGTTTTTAAGATGGAGAGTCATAATCATCCTTCATTTATAGAGCCTTATCAAGGGGCTGCTACTGGAGTTGGTGGGATTTTAAGAGATGTTTTTACGATGGGGGCTAGACCTATTGCAAATATGAATGCTTTAAGGTTTGGAGATGTTACGAAGGATAATAAAGTGAGTCGCCATCAGAGATATCTTGTGCGAGGTGTTGTTGCTGGGATTGGGGATTATGGAAATTGTATGGGAGTTCCTACTATCGGTGGAGAGACTTTTTTTGATGATGCTTATAATGGAAATATTTTGGTAAATGCTTTTACTCTTGGTACTTGTAAAAGTGATGAGATATTTTATGGACGAGCTGAGGGGATTGGAAATCCTGTCATCTATGTAGGTAGTAAAACTGGAAGAGATGGGCTTGGTGGAGCTGTTATGAGTAGTGATAGTTTTACAGAGGAGAGCAAATCCCTTCGTCCTACTGTTCAAGTTGGTGATCCTTTTACTGAAAAGCTTTTGTTAGAAGCTTGTTTGGAGCTTTTTAAACATGATTATATCGTTGGTATTCAAGACATGGGAGCGGCTGGGCTAACTTCTAGCTCTTTTGAGATGGCTGGGCGAAGTGGTAGTGGGATGCGGATGGATTTAGGACTTGTTCCTGCTCGTGAAGAGGGTATGACACCATATGAATTTATGCTTAGTGAATCACAAGAGAGGATGCTTATCTGTGCCAAAAAAGGGTGTGAAGATAAGATAATTGAGATTTTTGAAAAATGGGATCTTGATGTTGCAGTTATCGGTGAAGTTAGCGATAGTGGAAACATGGAGCTTTTATGGCATGGAGAAAAAGTAGGAGAGATACCAATAGACCCTATAACAGAAGAGGCTCCAGTGCTTGATCGTCCTATCAAAAAGCCTACTTATTTGGAAAAGATAAAAGATACAACGATAGATGATTTTGAAAAAGTTGACAATGATGAAGCATTTGATAAGATTTTTAGCTCTTTAGAAGTGGTAAACAAAGCTTGGATATATGAACAATATGACTCAACTGTGCAGACAAACACTATAAAGGCACCAGGGAGCTTGGATGCAAGTGTAGTTCGTATCAAAGAGAATGGAAAAGCATTGGCGATGAGTAGTGATTGTAATCCAAGATACTGTTATATCGACCCTGAAGGCGGAGCGGCAGCAGCTGTTATGGAGAGTGGACGAAATGTTGCGATGAGTGGTGCTTTGCCTCTGGCTATTACTGATTGTTTAAATTATGGAAATCCTGAAAATCCTGAAATTATGTGGCAATTTGCCAAAGGGTGTGAGGGTATAAAAAAAGCTTGTACAGCACTAAATACTCCAGTAGTAAGTGGAAATGTATCACTTTATAATGAAACTGATGGTGTAGGGGTTTTCCCAACTCCAAGTATCGCTATGGTTGGGTTAAATGAAAATCAAAATAGTATTTTGCCATCATCTTTTCAAAAAGAGGGAGCATCTCTTTATCTCATAGGAGAGACAAAAAGTGAGTTTGGCGGTAGTTTATACTTAAAAGAGATGTATAGAAAAGTAGAAGGTACACTTCCAACTATAGAGTTTGAAAAAGAGTTGAAGTTGTGGGAGTTTATAATCTCTGCAAACAGAGAAAAACTTTTAAATTGTGCAAAAGATGTAAGTGTAGGTGGCTTTGTCATAGCTCTTGCAAAGATGTCTTGTACTAGTGGTCTAGGAATGGCTGTTGGAGTTAGGTTAGAAGATGAGAGAGATATCTTTAGTGAGAGTTTTTCCAGAGCGATCGTTGAAGTAGATGACAATAACGCTTTTGAAGAGTTTGCTAAAAAACATGATATAAAGATAGACCGTATAGGAAAAGTTGGCGCAGAGGAGTTTATCTGTAATGATATAAAAAGAGATCTCTCTAAGATGCAAGATGTCTATTTTAATAGATTTAGAGAAGTTATAGAGAGTGATATCTAATAATAACTATTATTAATTAAAATAGTTTATTTGACGAAAATTATTATATATGGTATAATAACGAAAAAAAAGATGGAAAGATGAATAAATATATAGATTTTTTAAAAACAAACAATATCAAAGTAACTCCTCAAAGGATAGCGATTATAGAGCTTATGGATCAGTATGGGCATATCTCAGTGAGGGATATATTTGCAAAAATTAAAGCTAATTTCCCTACATTGTCATTAGCTACTGTTTATAAAAATATAAATGCTATGCTTGAGAGTAACTTTATAAAAGAGTTAAAAATAGTAGGACACGACTCAAAGTATGAGCTTGTAAAAGAGGATCATTCACATATGATATGCAATGAGTGTGGAAAAGTTGAGGATATTGATTTGGAGACTAAAACTCTTATAACAGATGCTAAAAAGATAAGTAATTATAGTATAGATGAGAGCAACATACAACTCTTTGGTATCTGTCCTGAATGCAGATAATATAAACGAGGTAATTTGTATAAAACTGATTTAAAATCACTAATAAAAGAGAGAGTTCTCATAATAGACGGGGCGATGGGAACACAAATCCAAAATCTCGAAATTCCTATGGATGCGTGGGAAGGAAATGAAGGGTGCAATGAACTCTTAAATGTTACCTTCAAAGAGGGCATCTCAAAAATTCACAAAGATTATTTAAATGCTGGAGCTGATATCATCAAAACAAATACTTTTGGGACAATTCCTTGGGTATTGGATGATTATGATATAGGTGAGCGGACTTATGAGTTGGCATATGCTGGTGCTAAGATCGTCAAAGAGTTGTGTGATGAATATAGCACAAAAGATAAGCCTAGATATGTCGCTGGAGATTTAGGTCCTGGGACTAAGCTTCCCTCTTTGGGGCATATCTCTTATGATGAGATGTATGATGGTTATAAAAAAGCAACTCTTGGTTTGATAGATGGAGGTTGTGATCTCTTTTTGCTTGAAACCTGCCAAGACCCACTTCAGATAAAAGCAGCTCTTCACGCCTGTGTTGATAGTGCAGATGAGAAAAATGTTGAAATTCCTATAATGGTTTCGGTGACTATCGAACTTTCAGGCACAATGCTCATCGGTACAGATGCAAAGACTATCGCTACAATTTTGGAGCCATTTGATATCTTATCTTTAGGTTTTAACTGTGGTACTGGTCCTGAACAAGTTAAAAAACATATAAAAACACTTAGTGAAGTTTGGGATAAACCAATTTCTGTCCACGCAAATGCAGGACTTCCACAAAACAGAGGTGGAGTAACCTTTTATCCTATGGGTAAAGATGAGTTTACTGAGTTTCAAAATAGCTTTTTAGAGTATGATGGAGTTTCTGTTTTGGGAGGGTGTTGTGGTACTACTCCTGAACATATTTTAAAACTTAGTAAGTCAGTTTGTGGAAAAGTTCCAAAAACTCCAACAGGTTCTCATCCAAAAGCTCTAGCATCTTTGTTTGAAACAAGAGAACTTATCCAAGACCCTGCACCTTTTTTTATTGGAGAGAGAAGTAATGCAACTGGCTCAAAAGCATTTCGTGAACTACTACTAGCAGAAGATTATGAGGGAACTTTGTCGGTTGCTCAACAACAAGTTAGAAGTGGAGCACACGGCATCGATGTTTCGGTTGGATTTGCTGGACGGGATGAGACAAAAGATATGCAGATAGTAGGTTCGCTTTATGCTGGGAAGATTACTCTACCTTTGATGATAGATTCTACTGTTACTAAGATAATCGAAGTTGGACTTAAACAAATCGGTGGACGACCTATCATAAACTCTGTAAATCTTGAAGATGGTGAAGATAAGTTTGATGAAGTTTGTGTATTGGCAAAGAGGTATGGAGCTGCTCTTGTTTGTCTTGCAATCGACGAAGAAGGTATGGCAAAAAGCAAAGATGAAAAGGTAAAAATTGCCCAAAGGATTTATGAACTTTGCACAAAAAGACACGGACTTGACCCTAAAGATTTAGTTTTTGATTTGCTTACCTTTACCGTTGGGAGTGGAGATAGTGACTCTTATACAGCTGCAATTGAAACTTTAGGAGCAATTGCTGAGTTTTCTAAGATGCATCCAGAAGTTGGTTTTGTTTTAGGGGTTTCAAATATCTCTTTTGGATTGGATAAACTCTCTCGTGAGTATCTAAACTCTGTATTTTTAGACCATTGTGTAAAAGCAGGACTTAGCATGGCGATTGTCAATGTTAAAAATACTCTTCCTATGCATAAAATGAGTGACGAAGATATAAAAGTATGCAATGATTTACTCTTAAACAAAAGAGAAGAGGGCGACCCACTCTTTAAATTTATAGACTATTTTGCAGATGCAAAAGAGGTAGATAGAGAGGCTGAAGATGCCGTATTTAATGCAAAAAGTACAGATGAAAAACTTCATTCTCTTTTGATAGATGGAGATAAAGAGCGGATTTTAGAACTTTTAAAAAGTGCAAAAGATGAGATAGAGCCAGAAAAAATTGTAAATGTTATCTTGATAAATGCTATGAAAGAGGTGGGAGAACTTTTTGGAAGTGGTCAGATGCAACTGCCGTTTGTCCTTCAATCTGCTGAAACTATGAAAGCTAGTGTTGATTATCTAAATCCATTTTTACCAAAAAAAGAGAAAGCGACTCTCACAACTTTGGTGATAGGAACAGTAAAAGGAGATGTCCACGATGTAGGAAAAAATCTTGTAGATATCATCCTCTCAAACAATGGATTTAAAGTTATAAATATCGGAATAAAAGCAGATATATCAGAGTTTATAAAAGCCTTCAAGAAGCACAAAGCAGATGCACTTGGCATGAGCGGATTACTCGTAAAATCAACTGCGATAATGATGGAAAACTTAGAAGAGCTTAAAGCTCAGGATATAAATGTACCGATACTTTTAGGAGGAGCTGCACTAAATAAAAAGTTTGTTGATGAGTATTGTCGTCCAAATTATCCTGGGGATATCTTCTATTGTAAAGATGCATTTGATGGTATAGTTGCAATGGGTCGCATAGAAAAGGGTGGAGAACTTGATACAAATTTGGGAGATGACAAGAGTGAAGAAGAGATAAAAATTAAAGAGAAAAAAGAGATTTTTATACCTAACTTTGCTGATATCAAAATGCCCTCACGCACTAATGATATACCAAACCCTCCATTTTGGGGAAAGAGAGTTTTAAATCTTGATGTAAGAGAACTCTCATTTGATTGGATAAATCATAAACTGCTTTTTTCTTCAAGATGGGGATATAGTGGAAAAAAGTTAAGTAAAGAAGAGAAACAAAAACAGATAGATGAAAAACTTTGGCCTTTGTATGAGAGTCTGAAATCTGAAATCTTAAAAAAAGAGTTATATCAACCCGTGCAACTTTATGGATATTTTCCATGTAGAAGTGACGGAGATACTTTGTTGATATTTGATGAGAGTGAAGGCTGGTTCAATAAAAACGAGATAAACAGAGAACCCCTTGAAGTCGTAAGAAAAAGAGCGATACATAAGATAAAATTCCCAAGACAAGGAAGAAAACCTTATAGATGTTTGAGTGACTATTTTGAGAGTACCCGTCACGATGTGGTTGGATTTACACTAGCAAGTGCTGGAGCAAAATTTAGCGAATATGAAAAGGTACTTTACGATGAAGGAAAATTCACCAAATATCATCATCTTCACGGCATAAGTGTAGATTTAGCAGAAGCTTTAGCAGAAGTTTTACACAAACAGATAAGAGTAGAGTTAGGAATTGCAACAGATGAAGGAAACTCACTAAGAGATGTAAAACTAACTCGCTACCAAGGAGCAAGATACTCTTTTGGATATGCAGCTTGTCCAAACCTAGAAGATAATAAAATAATATTTGATCTTTTAAAACCTGAAGAGTTTGGGGTGACTTTAAGTGAAGCATTTCAGATGCATCCAGAACAGAGTACAAGTGCATTGGTTGTTCATCATAAAGAGGCTTTGTATTATTCGATATAGGGGTATTATACAATGAGAGTCTAGTATGCTATGGTTCTCACCACACCTTCATATTTTATTTACTTTTTTTAAATAAGTAAATAAATATTTCAATTTGAAATTATACTACCCCAAGGAAATCAAACAATTTTTTCAAAAGTTTAATTCTCAAGAGAGTAAAATTAGACAATAAGAACAAGGGGATAAGATGAGTAGAAAGATGGCTAAATTTTCAACACAGTTAAAA
>JAMONX010000156.1 GCA_027066435.1 Campylobacterales bacterium | reverse complement strand
AGGTTGAATTCAAGACCTAGAAAGTGTCTTGATTATGCAACTCCTTATGAGGCTTTTATGGAACTTACAGGTTTAGATGCTATAGTTTTGGTTAAGGGTATTCGCTTATGAGTCGAATCTGCCATATTCTAGAACACCAAATTCTAATTTCTTCAAAGTATCAAAAATTTGATTATATTTTGTCTCTGTTACTAAAAAATTTAATATCTGTTCAATAACTTTATCTTTGCTTTCATAAATAAAAGAAGTAGGAAAAATATAGATAATATTACTTTTTTTACCTCTATGCACTCCATATTTTAAATAAAGCTCCTGACCTATATGAGAATATTCTTCATCTTCTGACAGATGTTTTACTTTTTCATTTAATTTAAAATCAAATTCTTGACCATTCCATTCTAATAGAATTTCAACATAATATTCTGGCAATCCTTTAAAAGTAAAAACTGAACCAAATCTATTTGATACTCTTCCAATATCCACAATCTCTTTAATCATACTCTCGTCCCTTTACCCAACAAAAAACTACCACCAAACGAGTTCTTCTCACCCAAACCACACCCCAAAGCCAAAAATACCAACTTCTGGCTAACTTCATCTTCATTTGGCACAATCCTAAACTTATTCCCAAAGAATCGTATCTTTTTATTATTTTTAGTTATCTGTATAGTTTGTGGGACTCTGTTTTTTATCTCCAACAGTTGTATAAAATTTTGCTCTGCTTTTAGTTTTTCTCCATAAAAATCTTGATATTTTTTCTCTAAGTTATCATGTAACTGTTTTTGTAACTTTAAGATATTTCCATCTTTTTCTATTGTCCAGTGAAAACCATCTTCTACGGTGACTATAACAGGAGTTGCTGAGTAGAGTTCGTTGACAAAAAACTGTTTTACTGTTTTTTTATGAGTTTCAACGATGAGTAGATTTGGATTGTTGATATTTTTTCTTAGTTCTTGTGAGAGTGTATCTATTAGTTTTTCACCAATAGAGTGAATGGTAAATGAGTAGTTATTTCCTTTTTTGTAGATTTTTTCTCTCTCTATGGGCAAAAGTCCGCCAAAAGAGTAGTGTTTAAAACCTTTACTCTCATGGATGATTTTTAACTCTTTGTCCTGTGCCATTGAGTAGCTGATATATTTTGAGAGTTTTTCAAAACTCTCTTTGAAGTGTATGTTATTTTTTAAGTATGCTGTGCATTTGAGTTCAAAGTATTGCATAAATATCAACCTTTTTAAATTAATTAATTATTATACTTAAATTATATTTTAAGGCTACTCGATGTCAAATGCTTTGGTATATCTTGATTGATGATATGTTAATGTAAAAAATGCCTAACTTCACTAAAATATAGACTCATGCCATGTTCATCAGCTGCTTGTATTACTTCATCATCTCTGATACTTCCACCTGGTTCGATAATAGCTTTTACCCCTGCTTTGGCAGCTGCATCAATTGAGTCACGAAAAGGAAAAAATGCTTCACTAGCAAGAGAAGAACCGCTAACATCCAAACCGCTCTCTATTGCTTTTTTAAGGGCACATTTAGCAGCGTCTACTCGGCTTGTCATTCCCATTCCTATTGCTACCATTGAGCCATTTTTGACATATACTACACAGTTTGATTTTGTTAAAGATGCAACTTTATATGCAATTTCAAGATCTTTTTTCTCGTCTTTGGATGCTTCTAGTTTTGAAACAACTTTTGCATCTCTTACTTCACTCTCCCCTACTTTGTCACTATCTTGATAGACAAATCCACCATCAATATGTTTAAAATCATACAGATCATTAGCAAGAGTCAGATACTCTGCATCTTGAGTAAATATCTTAATTCTCTTTTTACTCTCAAAAACTTTTAGTGCTTTGGGACTTACCTTTGCTGCGATTATGACCTCTGTAAAAATCTCATTTATCTTTAGTGCTAATTTCTCATCTAACAATCCATTTATAGCAACTACCCCACCAAATGCAGAGATAGGATCGCATCTTAGAGCTTCAACATAGCTATCGTATAGAGTATCTTTTATAGCAAAACCACAAGGATTGGCATGTTTGATGATAGAGACTGCCTTATCTGTACCAAATGAGGCAGCAATTTTAATTGCTCCATTTATGTCTGTCATGTTATTAAAACTAGCTTCACCTTTTAGAGCTTTGAAGTTATCTGTAAAGAAACTATCAAACTCATATAATGCCCCTTTTTGATGAGGGTTTTCGCCATACCTTGTATCAAATGCTTTTTTACCTACGATAAACTGTTTATCCCCAAAACCACTATTAAATCTTCTGTTCATATAGTTTGCTATCATTGAATCATAAGCGGCGGTATGCTCATATGCTTTTATCATCAAATCTCGTCTAAACTCCATCGTATTGGAATCATCTTTTACTCTTTTAATTACTTCATCATAATCGGTTATATCTGTAACTATCAAAACATCATTGAAATTTTTTGCAGCACTTCTAACCATCGCAGGTCCACCGATATCAATATTTTCTATGATTTCATCAAAGTCATCAGTTTTGTTAATGGTCTCTTTAAATGGATATAGATTTACACAAACTAAATCTATAGCTTTGATATTGTGCTCTTTTGCTGTTTGCACATGTGCATCTGAATCTCTTTTGTGTAAAATTCCCCCATGAATATAAGGGTTTAATGTTTTTACTCTGCCATCAAACATTTCAGGAAACTTTGTTACTTCACTGATTTCAAGAGCTTTTATACCCTCCTCTTTTAACAGCCTAAAAGTTCCGCCAGTTGAGATTATCTCAAAACCAAGCTCTTCTAACTCTTTGGCAAATAACACTATTCCCTCTTTATCACTCACACTAATCAATGCTCTCAATTTCTAACCTTAAATTTTTTTTTGGCATTTTATCAAAATATCTTTGTAAGTACCCTATAAGAGCGATTAAACTAACATTAGATAATTAAAACTAGGAGTTGTTTATGATAGATATGGCAGGCTTGGAGTTAAAATTTTATGAATATGTAGATAAATTACCTTTTGATTTAGCATATCAACACCATATTTTTGTACATTTTGCTTTTGTTCTTCCTGTAATCGCATTTGTTCTTCAATGGATTTCACTTACTAGTCCAGATAAAGGCTACAACAATGCTGCAAATGTACTCTTTTACCTCGGTGGAGGTTTTATACTTTTGGCATATATCTCTGGCTTTGCTGCTTCTCCTGATATAAAGCCTATATTATCAATCCCAGGTCAAAATCTACTCGATAGCCATCAAAATATTGGTAAATATTTAGTTTATATCTACATTTTTTTAATGATTTTAAAAGCTTTTTCTATTTCAATTAAAAAAGAGGGGCTTAGATATTTGGTAACTGCATTGATGATAGGTGCATTAATAACACTTTGGTATGAAGTAAAAATAGGACATGAATTAGTTTTTCAACACGGTGCTGGGATGGATGTCATAAGTGAAGAGGTAGATTTTTAATCACTATATTTTCACGATTTTATTTTATACTTAGGTAAAACTAACTTAAGGAGATAGTCATGAAAGTAAAATATTTTATCACATCAATACTTCTTGCCTTTACATTTTCTGGGTGTGGGGTGATAATTTCTGACGATTACGATTACGATTATAACAGACTTGATAGACAAAATGTAAAAAATATTGTTGGTACAGTTTTGAGATCACAACTAATAATAGAAGATGCAAGTTCAAAAGAACCACAAAACTATGCAGAACTTGATGGACATCTCAGCTCAATATATGATTTTGATAGTTATAGTAAAAAACTGTATATATATAGTGCTACTAATCTACTCTGGTTATATGAAGATGGTTATAGAACCATACTTTTAAAAAATATGGTATATGAATATTATGATGATAGCTATGACTATCACTATACTTACAATGGAACTATAAGTAATACAATAATTGGATCAGTAAATTTTGAAACAGTAAAAGAGTTTTATGGAGTATATCGTTATAGCCCCTATGCTGGAAGCTTAAGAATTACTGACAATGATGGCATTACTATATACTTGGATGTTGTTGATGAGTATTATATAGATATCACACTGTATGATGAGTATGAAAATATAGATGGGATTGTATATAAAATGAGTTGGAGTGATTTTGGTTTTTAACCAAAGATTCTTCTGCTATAATCACTAATATAATCTAACGGAGGTAGTTGTGCGATTTTACTTTATTGTTATAATCGTTCTACTACCTTTTTTACTTCAAGCTAACTCAGAAAAAAAACTCATATTTGAGATAAACGGTGAACTAAAATCTTCAAAACTCTACGATGCTCTAGGTATAGAGACTAGACCTTGGTATAAATTTTGGAAAGATAAAAACCCTGATATAAACATAAAGATCATACCAACTATAAGTGAGTCTTTAGATTATTTCTATAAGTCAGAAGGATTTTATAACTCAACTATTAAAAAAATTGAGACAAATGAGAGTGTGATATTTAAAATTGATGAAGGATTGCCAATCCTTATAAAAGATATTTCAATACACAGTGATGAAAATATAGATAAAATTATTACATTTAAAAAATCAAAAAGGTTTCGTACTAAAGAGTTTAGTGAAATAAAAAAAGAGATTAAAAACTTAATGCTAGAAGAAGGTTATTGCAATTATCAGTTAGATGCAAAAGCTAGAGTAGATATAGAAAAAGATATTGTCTCATTAGATTATAAACTAAAGAGAAATAACCCATGCTATTTTGGTAAAATAATGGTAGATACACCTCAAAATATTAAAAAAAAGATAATTTTTTCACGACTTAATTTTGAACAAGGAGATAGATATAGCTTAAAAAATGTAAATAGAAGTTACAGTACGATTTCAGGGCTTGAAGCATTTGATGGGATTAATATAGACCTTGATAAGAAAGAAGATTTAGTTGATGTAAAAATTCATCTAAAAGAGAAAGAGAAAAAAACCAGAATTGAGCTAGGGGTTGGATATGAAACAAATATCGGTCCTAGAGGTATTTTTCGTTGGGAGAGAAGAAACTTTGCAGGAAATGCTAGAAAAATTGCAATGGATTTTAAATATTCTCAAAAAGAGAAATATGCAACAAATACTATATATTGGCCAGCATTTGTGAAACTTCCTTTTAAAGGTCACTATTACTTAGATCTAAAAAATACCCTTTCATATTCAAAATTTGAATTTCTTAACTTTGTTGAGAGGAAATATTCCAACTATCTACATCTTTTAAAAGATTATGATGTAATAAGTGTAGATTTTGGAGTAGGATTAGAGAGAATTAATATAGAAAAACTTAAAAATGTAGATAATTTCCAAGATGGAGATTTTAATCTTCTTTTCCCTTTTGGAAAAATTAGTTTAGACCTTAGAGATTCAAAAATCAATCCTAAAAATGGTATTTATCTTAGTCAATATATTGAAACAGGTATAGACCTTTTAAAAGATAGTAGTACTTACCTAAAATCTATCACTGAAGGTAGAGCCATATATACTTTAGGTTTATATACATTTGCCGCCAAAGGAAAAATAGGATTAATTCAGGAGTATGCAAACAGACTTCCTGCATCTAAACTCTTTTTTGCAGGAGGTTCATTTAGCAATAGAGGATATGGATATAACACTCTAGGGGCATTTGATGCAAAGTATCCACAAACAGGAGGCGAGACACTTATCGATACAACTCTTGAGATGAGTCATCAACTCTATAAAAAGTTTGACGGTGCACTCTTTTGGGATTCAACACTTTTAAGTAAGGATAGCCATAGGTTTAGTATAGATTTTGTCCACTCTGTAGGAATTGGCGTTCGATATATTTCGCCAATTGGTCCTGTAAAGCTTGATTTGGCGATGGATGTAAATAACCATTCACAATATGCGTTACACTTTCAAATAGGTCAATCATTTTGAAAATAAAGACTATCTACTTTTTAGGTTTTGTGGAGTTTTTAATCCTTTTTTCAACACTACTTTTTTTTCTGCTATCTTCACAAAAAAGCTTAAATTATGTTATTGAAAAAGTAACATCATCTTATGGGTTAGAGTATAGTAAACTTGAGGGAAATTTACTTACAAATATCACACTAAAAGATGTTAGATATAAAGAGAAGGTTTTAACTGAAATAGCACATCTTGATATCAATTTCAAAGCACTTTTAACTGCTCAGATAAAAGTTGATGTTCTCACTCTCGAAAAAGTTGATTTAAGTGTACTCGAACAACTAATAAAAGATGAATTTGAGAAAAAACAGGAGATAAATAAGAGCAATGTTTTACCACCAATATCCATAACTTCTCTCTTCTTCTCTACAAAACCCTATAATAAGCATGATATAAATATGGATGAATTTAAATTTACTGCAAATGATATCAAGGGTAATTTAACAAATCTAGAAATTGGAGGTTTTTCACTATATACAGAAAATGACTATACAAATATCACGGCTGATGGTACATTAAAAAATAAAATTTTGGATTTTAATCACCTTTGGATTACAAATATTGATCTTGAAAAAATAGAAGAGTTTTATGTTACAAAAATAAAAAACCAAGAATCAAATGAGAGTAAAACAAAAAAAGAGAAAAATTTTTCAAATCTTATTTCACTTTTAAAAATCAAAGATTTCCAGACTAATATCAAACCATATAATTACCATAAATACGATATCAAAAAATTAAAGATTAAAGCTTTAGAGCTAAAAACAGATTTTAAAGTATTCTCAGCTTCACAAACTTTTATAACATCTAAAACAAATATGTGGGATTTAAGTTCACAAGGAAAACTTGTAGATAGTACTCTTATTAGTTCGGTCGAAGTTATATTAAATGATAAATATTTTAAAAAGTTTATTCCATTTTTTGATCACAATAAAATAAAACCAATAAATCTTTCACTAGAAGTAAACAAAGATGGACTCTCATCCACCGTCTATTTACAATCTTCAAACCTCCTAAGTGGAAATTTAAAAGATTTAAATCTTAAAGTTGAAAATGCAAAAGCTGATGTTGCTTTGAGCTTTCATCCAGTCTATCTTGATGTACAGATTGATGGAAATTTAAGTACAAAATATAATAAATCTATAGCACTTAAAAGCTCCCTACTTTATGATCATAATTTTTCTTATACTGGAAATCTAAAATTTGATAATTTACAAAATTTAGATAAAAATATCATAAAACTTATGCAAAACAATAATATAGATTTCTATGGAGATACACATAAAATTGGAGCCAAACTCGAAAATAGAAACTTAACAGCAGAATATATCTCAAAAATATATGAAAAAGGAGTTTTAGAGATAAAAAGCAATAGCATAAATATAAATGAATATATATCAGCTTTACCACAAGAACTTGCAACGCTTAAAGGGTCTATAAAAGCACAAGTGCCTATTGATTTTCATAATATTACAAAGTTAGATGCAGATATAGAGATTGATTCAAATGCTATATCTGCAAAGGGAAATCTCTCTTATGTTGATGGCTTTATGCTAAATGCAGATTTATTACTTGCAAAAAATTCAATATTGCAAAACTTTGATAAAAACATAAAATTAAAATCATTTTTCCCAATAAAAGTAAAAACATCTTTCACTACTCAAAATATAGATGCAAATATTATGCACAAAGATTTTTTAAGCTTTATACAATATGATTTAAATAGTAAAGCCTTAGATGCAACTTTAACTATAGCAGATGAAAAATTTACCCTAAAAGGTAATTTAAATAAAAAACTCTATCTCAAATTATCAACAAACTCACTAAAAACTTTTCAAGAAAAAGCTTTACAGTTTTACAACTTTACTAAAGAACCTATTGATGGTGAGGTAGAAGTTGTTTGTGCATATGATGATAAAAAGGGATTTGATTTTCATGTTGCAAGTAGATGGTTTGTATATGAATATCAAGAAAATAAGTTCCTTTTTGCAGAAAAAATAAAATTCAATCTAACTAAAAAAGAGGAATTTTATAAACTTCAATATTATTATTTTAGCATCTACCTTGATTATGATAGAGTTTTTTTAGCAAATGAACCATCAACTTTTATCTTTAAAGATAAAAAAATAGAGATTAAAAATTTATTGATAAATAATAAAGCAAATCTTACAGGAAATTATGATTTTAAAAAAAGCTCAGGTATTTTTAACTTAGATACAAAAAAATATCATTATAAGGGGAAAGAGGGAGATATAAATTTTAATGCAAAGATAAAAGCAACACTCAAACCTGAGTCTACTAATATAGAAGGAGCCGTAGACATACTAAATGGAGTTATAACTTACGAAAGCAAAAAAGAGTATTTTGTTCAAGATGATGACATCATAATAATACAAAAAGAGAATGAACTTAAAGCTCTAAAAAAAGAGAATAATCTCATTGTTGATATTTCACTTCATTCAAATAATCCAATTTTATATAAAGTTGACAATACACAAATAGAGCTAAAGCTAGATTTGCAACTTTGGAAAGAGAGACAAAAAGAGTTTGAGCTTTTAGGTCTTGTAAAACTTATAAAAGGTACTCATATAGAGAGTAAAAAAGAGTTCAAAATAGAAAATGGCGAAATTATCTTTGCAGGTCCTATCATAAATCCATTTTTAAATATCAACCTTGAACACGAAAGTGACCCATATTTAATTGATATAAATATCAATGGATTATTAGATTCTCCTATTATAAACTTTAGTTCAACTCCATTTTTAACACAAAGTGATATCCTCTCAATTTTACTTTTTAACTCAACAACTGAAGAATTATTAAGTAATGAAGGGGACTCTTCAAAAGCCGCAATCTCTATGTTTGGAAATGTATTTGCAAAAGAGCTTGTAGAAAACTTTGGCATAAAATTAGATAAGCTTGTGCTTACTACAAACAATGAAGGAAAATTTGGACTTGAAGTTGGTAAAAAGATTTCAAGAAAGATGACAATTATCTATATAAATGATATCGTTCAAACTATCAAAATAAAGTATCAACACTCTAAACAATTTGAGACAGATTTTACATTTAGTCCAAATGCAAGTGGGATTGATTTTTTATATAAAAATGAGTATTAAACTTCATATTTTTTTTCAAATGCATTTCCACTAAATGCCTCTTTTTTTGCTTTTGCAACTGTTAAAGCAGAAGCAATATTCTTTTTTAAATTCTCATCTTTACTCTCATCTATATATTTACAAATCATTTCTAAAAGCTCGCTTGTAGCATTTAACTGTTGAGTTAAAATATCTTGATGTTGCAAGGCTACATATCCATCTTCACAGATTTCAATACCAGAATCAAAGATAGAATCACTAAGCATAGTCATTGAGCTATGGTTTAGCTGTGTTACATTTGTTTGAACTTCTTTTATATGTTTTAGTGCATCTTGTATTGTAGTTAACATTTTTTAACTCCTATTTGGCTTAATCAAAAAACAATATCGGATTAACTATGCATAGCTTTAATTTTGTAAAAATTTTGTACAATAGAGATATGAGAGAGATTATATTTATACTAATAATTTTATCACTTCAAGGATGTTTATACTTCAACGACCGTGGAGTATCTGCAAATCTTTATGACAATTGCAGAAGTTATTATGACAAAGATGGAAACTATATTGAAACTTGTGATGAAAATATCATAGATTATAGTGAAGCAAAAGAGGGAATTAAAGAGATTGGTAAAGAGATAGGATCATATTTAGAATATCCTAATGAGTGCGAAAAGGGGCAAATTGAATCTAATAGATGTTCAAAAAAGTAGAGAAAAATGGCTTACATGGAAAGATGTAGCACCACTTAGAGAAAGGCTAGATGCTCTTGATGAAATCTCTGTAAAATATAATCTTGGTGATATTGTAGAGATATCGCTAGATGCATCTATAAAACAGCTTCAAGAGATAGAGAATTTTGCAAAAGCACTCTCCCCTTGGAGAAAAGGTCCTTTTAAAATATCTGATATATTTATCGATAGTGAGTGGCAAAGCTTTATGAAATATAATCTTTTAGAACCTTACATAGATTTAAAAGATAAAGTTGTAGCTGATATTGGATGCAATAATGGTTACTATATGTTTCGCATGCTTTGCCAAAATCCTAAAAAGATTGTTGGATTTGACCCTTCACCTTTATATAAAACACAATTTGATTTTATAAATCATTTTATAAAAAGTGATATTATTTTTGAGATGCTAGGAGTTGAGCATCTTGATATATATAATCGGAAATTTGATATTATTTTTTGTCTTGGAGTACTTTATCATAGAAGTGACCCTATAAAAACTCTGAAATCTTTGAAAAAGGGATTAAGCACTGGTGGAGTTTTATATCTTGATACATTTATGATTGATGGTGAAGAGGAGATTTGTTTAACTCCCCAAAAAACTTATTCAAAAATCCCAAATATCTATTTTATACCAACTTTACCAGCTCTTAGGAACTGGTGTAAAAGAGCTGGTTTTAAAAAGATAGAAGTGCTAGAGATAAAACAGACTGATTTAAATGAACAAAGAAGAACAGATTGGGCAAAAGGAGAGAGTTTAAATAATTTTCTCGATCCTTCTAATCCACTTAAAACGGTTGAAGGTTATCCTGCTCCTAAAAGAGTTTATATTAAAGGATATCTCTAAAGCTTTTGCATAAAATCCCGATATTGTTAGATATAAAATATAGGAATTTAAATGGTCGAAGATTTAGAAGTACAAGAGGAAGAGATACATACAAAAAATGAACTAAGAACGCATAAAAATATACATGCAAACCACTCATATAAACTACTAGCACTTGATGATGGTTATGCTAAAATATCTATAAATTCTCAAAAGAGTGAAAGTGTAGATGATAGTGGTATGGTTTATGACGGTTCAATATTTTCAGCTGCAAATTTTTGTGCTATGGCAGCAGTAAATGAGAAAAATATATTTCTGCTCTCAGCAAAAATAGATTTTTTAAATCCCATAAAAAGTAATGATTTGGAAGTTATCTTTGAAGCAACAGCTACAACAAATATCTCAGGCAAAAAGAATATAAGCGTAATAGCAAAAGTAAACGATATAGTTACTTTTAGCGGAGACTTTGTTAGTATAAAACTAAATCATCAAAGTCTCATAAAAAGTAAATCATAAGTTATAAAATAGTTCCTATTTGAACAGCAAAATATAAAACAATAAGATTTAATATAAAAATCCCAAGTGAAGTTCCACGAGAGATAATTTTTTCTATAATAGTTCTCTCTCTTCCATGGGCTTTAAGTGAAATATACATATGCACAACAGTTATAAAAACCATAAACAAAACAAGATATATTTTTGTATAAAGATAATAGGAGAGCATAACATCTGGACCATTCCATAGATAATGTAAACCATAAGCCATATATAGATAAGTCCCAGATGCCAATATCACTAAAAGTACAACTGACTCAAAATACCCATACAGTGGACCAATATGATGATAAACAGTACGAATTGCCTCTTTATCACGCATAAAAACACCAAGTACAAACAAAAGCATTGCACCACCAACCCAAGAAGCCGCTGCTAGAACATGAATATATAATACAAATCCAGTCACAATTATCCCTTAATTTGTAATTTCATAAAGCTCTTTAAATAAAAAAGCCTCTATAACATCATCTACTTCTCTTTGAACTGGTGCTTCTAAAACGGGTATAGATTCTTCCATAAAAGGCCAAATATAGTCACCTTTATCAGCAACTACAACAACATCTATCCATCCATCAAAATCGGCTCTATCTTTAAAATAATCAACTTTTTGTACTCTACCCTCCTCTAAAACAAAAAATCCCCAAATAACAACTTTATCTAAATTTATAAGTTTTCCACCCTCGTTAACCTTTGCAGATAGTGGCAATAAAATAATCATATACTCCCTTTTTTTTCTTTAATTTCTTTTTGTTCAAGATGAATTGTTCGTGTTGGAAATGCTATCTCTAAATTATTTTTATCTAATATCTCCCAAATCTTCATCAATACATCTTGTTTAACTTTAAGCCATGTTGCCCAATCTACTGTTGTTGAAAATGCATAAATCAAGATATTGATAGTAGACTCTCCAAAAGAGTCAATATTAACTAAAAGTGTAGATTTAACACCTAAAAGATCATTACTCTCAATTAAAGTAGATTCTCTTCTTTTAAATCCAATCTTGCTCTGTGTTGCAATATGTGGATGAACTATTAGCATCTCTCTAATCTCATCCACTGCTTTCAAAAGATCTTCTCTTTTAGCATCGTAAGATACACCTATATGCATCTTGATTCTTCGTCCTATCTCTCTTCTATTCCAGTTTTGTACCGATTCATTTGCAAGTTTTGCATTTGGTAAAGAGATAAGAGAGTTGTCAAAGGTTCTGATTTTTGTACTTATAAAGCCAAGTTCTACAACTGTTCCTTCAACTCCAGCAACTTTTATCCAATCTCCTTGCGAGAAAGATTCATCAAATATAATCTTTAGCGAACCAAAAAAGTTAGAAATTGTATCTTTTGAAGCCATAGCAATAACCAAACCACCAAGCCCCAATGATGCAACAAAACCTGTGATGTCTACATCAAGCTCTTTTAAAAATAGTAAAAAAGCTATGATAACAATGACCGCTTTGATTATCTGTTTTACTAAATTTACAAGCTCTTTTCTAAACTCAATATTTTTCTCTTTATAAGCATTTGTAAAATAGAGGTCAAAAAAGATATCTGTAAAAACCATAAAAAGACGAGAGAAACCAACAAGATAACCAATATAAAGAGCAACTTCAATAATTTTATGTGCATCTGATGGATAAAAAAGTATATCAACAGCGAGGTTGATACCAAAAACTTTAATTAAAAATGCTAATGGATCTTTGAGTCCATTAAAATCATCAACATCAGTATCATGGGGATTCTCTTTTGTAGTTTTAAATATCTTCTTTAATGTTGGAAAAATTATTTGACCAATATCTTTTAGAAAATATGAGAGAATAACAACAAGTATAAAAAGTGCCAATCTCCCTATATCAGTATGAATATAATCAAGATAATTATTTATCTTTTCTACAAGTGGATAGGCATTTATTTGCTCAATAACACCACTAAGTTCAAGGGATTTTACCATCGAAGTATTGGACTCTTTTCCTTGCTCTAACATTGATTCTATAAAATCATTTTTTTGTGAACTGTTTGCATCTACTGCATTTAGAGAGAAGGTGAGAAAAATCAAAATCAAAAAACATTTAAGCATACTATAAATTAACCCTTTTGTAGTAGATAGATTTTATCTTATATTGGTTTAAATTTTGAAGTAAAAGTAAAGAGATTTCAATTCGAAATCTCTTTGTTGTAGAAATATTATTTAACTGTTACATTAAGCTCAATATTTGTAACTGTTCCACTTGCAGCTGTTTCCTCAACTATAAGGTTATATACACTGTCACCATCTTCATCTTTTGGTGTATTAGTTTGAACAGTAAATTGTACTGTTCCAGTTTTAAAAACATAAAACTTACTTTTATCTATACCACCAATTTTCTTGTAAGTTGAATCGGTATCATTTGGATTAAGATTCGTTACAAAATAATTAGCACCTGCATTTGCAGCAAGTTCTACTGCCAAAGATGAACCAATAACTACACCACCTGAAGTAGCTCCATTCCCATTATCGTCACCTCCAACTGCAACACTTCCATCATCAGCGCCAGCTGCAACACTACCAAGCTCTCCTGATGTTATATTACTATCACCACTCACCTTATCATCATCATCACTTCCACAACCTGAAAATAAAACCGCTACTGCTACCGCTGAAGTAAAAAATACTTTCCTAAAACTAAGTTTGTTCATACTAATAATCCTTTTGTTAAAAATATTTGTAATATTATCATTTTTTTATTTAAGTTATCTTTGAAAATAAAATTAAAATGTTTTTTACAAAAAAACAATAGTAAAAGTTAGGAATTTAGACTTGACCTAAAGCTTTACTTCCCTCTATTGATTGCAGTGCAAGATACTGATCACCAAACTTTTTAAGTTTATCCATCTCGCTATCAAAGATACCATAGTGTCTCTCTTCATCAACTACTAAACTCTCAAACAGAGATTTAGTAACACTATCCGCATTTTTTGAACACTCTATTGCCCAATTGTTATAATCTATTATTGCTTCTTCTTCTGAATCTATTGCAAACTGTAACATTCCCTTGACATCTGTTATTTGCTTTACTTTTTGTGAAGCTTCCATAACGATTTCACCTTTTAAAAAGAGTATTCTATCAGCTAAGTTTTCAACATGTATCATCTCTTCAATTGCAACTTTCTTAAAAAGTGCTGACAATAAACTATAATCTTGATCATCACAATGAAAATGAAAAAACATATATTGGTTTAGTGCTGACATCTCTTCAGCTATTGATTTGTTTAATAATTCTATACTTTTTTCTCGCATTTTAAATCCTTTTATTTTCTTAGATGATATTATATCTCATTTAGCAAATATTTTCCTGTATAACTCCCACTTTTTTTATGATTTTTAGCAATCTCTTTAGGTGTTCCTACATCTACAACCTTACCACCTTTTGCTCCGCCCTCTGGTCCTATATCTATAACATAATCAGCATTTTTAATTACATCCATATTGTGTTCTATTACTAAAACTGAGTTGCCAAGGTCTGTCAAGTGGTGAAGAACCTTTACAAGTCTATCAACATCTGCAAAGTGAAGCCCAGTTGTAGGCTCATCAAGTATATAAAGTGTTTTGCCTGTATCTTTTTTACTTAACTCTTTTCCAAGTTTTATTCTTTGTGCTTCACCGCCACTCAAAGTTACTACATTTTGTCCAAGAGTTATATATCCTAACCCTACATCTTGAAGAGTTTTTAGCTTTTGGTGGATTTTAGGAATTGCTGTAAAAAAGTCCATTGCATCATCTACACTCATATGCAATACATCTGAGATGCTTTTACCTTTATAGTGAACTTCAAGTGTTTGAGCATTGTATCTTGAGCCATTACAAGCATCACATTTTACTAAGATATCTGGCAAAAAGTGCATCTCTATTTTTATCTGCCCTTCACCTTGGCACTTTTCACATCTTCCACCTTTTACATTGAAACTAAAACGACCTATCTTATATCCTCTTATTTGTGCCTCTTTGGTTTTTGTAAAAAGCTCTCTTATCTCATCCATGATGCCAGTGTAAGTTGCTGGATTACTTCTTGGAGTTCTTCCTATTGGGCTTTGGTCTAGATAGATTACCTTATCTAACTGTTCAAGTCCTATGCACTCTACACCATCTACTTTTTTGACTTTTCTAGCACGATTTAAAATTTCTTTTGCAACGGGGAGAAGTGTTTGAAGGATTAGAGAGCTTTTGCCACTACCGCTAACGCCTGTTATGGCTACAAGATTTTTAAGTGGTATTTTAACTGATAAATCTTCTATATTGTTAATCGTAACATTGTTTATCTCTATCCAGCTCTCTTGTTTTCTTGCACAAAAATAATCTATCTTTTTTCTACCATAAAGATAATCAGCTGTCAAAGTATCAGCCTTTTTTAAATCCTCCAATGTGCCACTAAAGATAACCTCTCCGCCACCCTTACCAGCTTTTGGACCGATATCGATGATAAAATCAGCAGCCTCAATAGTCTCTTTGTCATGCTCTACAACTATGACTGAATTTCCTTTATTTTGAAGATTTTTTAAAGTTCTGATAAGCTTCAAGGTATCTCTCTCATGAAGTCCAATACTTGGCTCATCCAAAACATACATAACACCAGTAAGCCCACTACCAATTTGTGAAGCTATTCTTATTCGTTGGGCTTCTCCTCCACTGATGCTTCTTGCATCCCTGCCAAGAGCTAGATATCCAAGCCCTACATCATATAAGAAAAAGAGTCTCTCATTTATCTCTTTTAGTATGGGTGAGGCTATAAGTTTTTGTTGATTTGAAAAATACTCAAAGTTTTTCTCATTTGCAAAAAATTTATAACAATCTTCAATAGGCATTTTAAGCAACTTTGCAATACCTGTTTTTGCTACAATTACCGATAAAGATTCAAGAGAAAGTCTATTTCCTTCACACTTGTCACAAACTTTTTCACTCATGTATTCTGCTAACTCTTTTTCATCTTTTATCATATTGTAAGCGATTTTTACAACGCCTTCAAATCTTCTTTTCAGTTTATGTCTTTTCCAGATAAATTCAGCTTCACTAGCCCCTCCGTGAAGCACCGCTTTTTGTTGATGCGGCATAAGCTCCTCAAAAGGCACTGTGGTATCTATATCGTTTTCATCACAAAAAGCTTTCAAAAACTTGGCATAATACCCTTTGTTAAAACCATAAAAGAGTTTAACCGCACCCTTATCAATACTTAAATGCTCATCAATAATCTTTTTCATATCAATAGCATAACGAATCCCCAAACCATCACATACACTACAAGCTCCCTTTGGAGAATTAAATGAAAATGATAAAGGCTCCAACGGTTCAAAAGAGATTTTACAATCAAAACATGCAAAATGCTCACTATAATGTATATGATTTGATTCCAAACCAACCTCTTCGTGATTTAAAATATCAATTTCAAGTTCGCCATAACTCTCTTTAAGTGCTTTTTCAACATCTTCAGCAACTCTTTGACGGTTCTCCTCTTTGATAACAACTCTATCAATTACCACTTTTATCGTATGTTTTTTAGTTTTACTAAGCTCTATCTCTTCATCTAATCGAACCATGACACCATCAACCATAGCTCTTACATAACCTTTATGGCTAAGAGACTCTAGCATCTCAGAAAAACTACCCTTTTTCTCTCTAACAAGTGGAGCCATAAGCACTACTTTTGCCCCATTTGGAAGTTTTAAAACTTGCTCAATAACATCACTTGCACTCATTTGCGAAATTGGTTTAGAGCATTGATGGCAATGCTGTTTTCCAACTCTTGCATAAAGAAGTCTAAAATAGTCATAAATTTCAGTGATAGTTCCAACGGTTGAACGAGGATTTTTAGAAGTAGTTTTTTGATCAATCGCAATCGCAGGAGTAAGTCCCTCAATCTTATCAACATCAGGTTTCCCAATGCGATCTAAAAACTGCCTAGCATATGAAGATAAAGACTCCATATAGCGTCTTTGCCCCTCTGCATACAATGTATCAAATGCTAAAGTACTTTTACCACTTCCGCTGATTCCTGTTATAACTACTACTTTGTTTTTTGGCAGTTCGATGTTGATTGATTTTAGATTATTTTCTCTAGCACCATATACTTTTATAGTATCCATTATTTTCCTAGACTATTTTATTTAATATAAGACCAAGCGTTATAATGTTTAGTATCAATATAAGAGTTTTATGTCTTGTCGGATTGGTCTTTTGCGAAACACTTATACCAAAAAAGACCCCAAGAAGTGATGAAATACCGATAATAACACCGTGAAAATAGTCAATATGCCCAAAATATGAGAGTGATAAAAAAGCAGAAATGGAAGAGAAAACCACAAAAAATAGAGACGCAGAGATAGCTTTTTTCAGTTCAAAATGTAAAAAACCAACCATAATAGGTATTAAAATAAGCGACCCACCAATCCCAACACTAGTAGCCAAAAGCCCTACAACCGCACCGATTAGAAAGAATAACCCTCTATTTTCAATCTCTTTCTTACCAGATTTTATAGGTGACATAAAAAACTTATAAATTGCAAAAACAACTGCAAAAAGTAAAATTATAGTAAGAGTTTTAGCGGATAAATTTTCAACTATAAACCCACTACCAAGCCCACCAATAAATCCTCCAAAGCCAAAGAAAATTGCACTTTTAAGGTGAAGTGTCCCTTTTTTAAAGTTCAAGTAAGAGCCAAAAATTGAACTAAACATCATAGATACAACAGAAATTCCAATAGCCTCTTTTATATCAAATCCAAAATAGAGCAAAATTGGCACAAGTATAAGCCCACCACCAACACCAAAAAACCCAGAGATAACCCCTGTAAACAAACCAACAACCATTAACTCTATAATCATAATACCTCAATTTCAACTAACTAGATTTTACATCAAGTCACATAAAGGTATAATATCTTATGGAAAATATTGAAATAAATTCAAATAGTGTTAATTATGATAAACTTATTGATATATCTGTAACTTTGGTGACAGAGCTTGGCTCTACAAATGTTACACTTAGAGATTTTTTAAAACTAAAAACGGGCTCAGTAATTGACCTTAAAAAACCAGCAGGTGAAAGTGTAGAACTTTATGTCAATAAAAAGATAGTTGGCAAAGGTGAAGTCATGGTTTATGAAGAAAATCTAGCCATCAGGATAAATGAGATTTTAGATTCAGATGCAATCATCCAATACTTCAAAAAAGAGCGTCAATGATAAGAGTTTTACTTTTACTGACATTTACAACCTATCTATTTTCCACAACAATCTCAAACCACAATATCTATAAACAAGATGATAGCGTAGATCTTATGCTTACATTTGACACACCATATCTTGGAAAAATTTCCCAAAAAAGAGATGAAAATAGTACAATTTTAATGCTTGGCGGATTAAAACTTGAAAAAGGCATCACTAAAAAAGTAAACTCAAATATCCTTCAACAAATCCACATCTTGCCATATGAAAATCAAACATTTGTAA
Organism: Campylobacterales bacterium; assembly: GCA_027066435.1. Classification (GTDB taxonomy): domain Bacteria; phylum Campylobacterota; class Campylobacteria; order Campylobacterales; family QNZT01; genus SZUA-1433. Next base: position 43,400 of record JAMONX010000156.1, on the reverse strand, counting down.
AAGTAGATGCAAAAAAGCCATTTACAATCACTGCATCTAAGACAGTTGATAATTATGGTCTTAGAATCCGTGTAAAATCTGAAAAACTAGTAAAAGTAGAACCTATAAAAGAGAGGGTTTTACAAACAAAAAAAGAGAGTGATATATACAGTAGTTTTTTCAAAGTGATAGCTGTTCTTATATTTTTACTACTGCTACTATTTTTTCTAAAAAAATGGATTGAAAACTCAAAAACAACCTCAAATAACTGGCTATTTCATAAAGATATAGATAAAAAACAAGATATAAAAGTGATAAAACAAAAAGCCTTAGATCAAAAAAATAGAGCTGTACTTTTAGAGTTTAATGATACAAACTATCTTGTGATATTGGGAAGCAATAATATATTATTAGATAAATATGAAAGCAATTCACCAAACAAAGAGGAAAATTTTGATGAATTGTTAAATAAAAAATCTTATAAATTGGGTGAGATGCTAGAGAGTAAATAATACTAGCCTTTAATAATAACAATTCACAATTTTACCCCTTTTTAATGTATAATTCAAAAAAAGGAGTTTTTTATGCGAAATTTATTTATATTAGCTATCACTGCGATCACCCTATTTGCGATGTCTGCTAAACAACAAGATTATAATAAAACAATTGATGATTGGGACTATAATGCCTCAAGTCAATCTTTTGATAAAAATTTAAAATCAAGAGCAATGCCAATGTCAACAACTCTTGCTTCTCCTATTATGAAGATGTCAACTGATAGTCTTGGTTTTTCTGTTGGTGGGGCTAAGGATTCTGATAATTTTTATGAAAATATCAAAAATGGTTATTTGCCAAAGGTAAAATCTCTTACATATGAAGGGGTATTTTATGATCACTATTTTAAAACAGAAAAAAAGCAGGAGTGCAAAGATCTTTTTTGTCCAAGTTATACAACATATAAGAGAGAAAACCCATATACACAAGAGCAAGATTTCTATATAAGTGTGGGGTTAAATTCAAATATCAAGCCAAGTGATTTTAAGAGAAAAAAGTTAAATATCGTAGTGGTTTTGGATATTTCAGGTTCTATGAACTCATCATTTGATAGTTACTATTATGATAAAAATCCAGATGCAAATGAACCTCAAATTTCAAAGATGCAAGTAGCAAATGAGTCACTTGTAAGTATGATTGACCATTTAGGAAGTGATGACAGACTCGGAGTTGTACTCTTTGATAATCAAGCTTACTTGGCTAAACCACTTCGTCTTGTAAAAAATACAGATATAAATGCGACAAAAAAACATATCTTGAATCTCAAAAGTAGAGGTGGAACAAACTGGAGTGAAGGATATAAAAGAGGATTGGAACTTTTTAATACGATTGAAAGTCAATTAAAAGATAAAAAAACTTATGAAAATAGAGTTATATTTTTGACAGATGCTATGCCAAATCGTGGAGAGTTAAAAGAGGAAGGTCTTTTTGGGCTTGTAGATAAGGCTTCAAAAGAAGGAATTTACACTACATTTATAGGTATTGGAGTTGATTTTAACAATGATTTAGTAGAAGCAGTCTCTAAAACTAAGGGAGCAAACTATTTTGCAGTTCATTCAGCAGATGAGTTTAAAAAAAGGTTAGATGAAGAGTTTGATTTTATGGTTACACCGCTTGTTTTTGATTTGTCACTAAAGTTAACAAGCACTACAAATAAGATAAAAGCTGTTTATGGTTCACCCGATGCAGATAAAGCAACAGGAGAAGTGATGTATGTAAATACTCTCTTTCCAAGCCCAAGCGAAAATGGAGCAGTCAAAGGTGGTATAATTTTGATAAAAACTACAGATGCAAAAGATTTAACTTTAAGTGTATCTTATAAAGATAGAGAAGGGAAAAGTTATGAAAATATACAAAAAATCTCATTTGAAAAAAAATATACTACAAAAGGAAGTGGTATTGCCAAAGCTATACTTTTAACTGACTATGTGACTATTATGAAAAATTGGATGATTGATATGAGAGAGGGATGTCAAGATAAAATCACAAAAAGAGACAACATTGTTCCACTAAAAAAAAGATGTATGATATATCCACCAGATCGTCCTTCATTTACTATGCTAGAGACTTGGGAGAGGAAATCATGTCCACTTAAAGTAAGCCAAGGATATAAAAAACTTTTATCAATTTTTCAAGCAGATTTTGCTAAAAGAGCTAAAAATTTTGAAGATGATAAGTTTGAAAAAGAGTTAGATTCATTAAAAGCCCTACTCTCATCACAGACTAAACCCACAAATAGTGTTATTGATGATTGGAACAGTAAAAGATAGATTGAATTTATATTACTAATTATTTTTATTTTGCTATAATGAATATCAATCAACACTTGTGTAACTTTATTTCACTTTTTATATATATTAGCAATAAATGTAATAATAAGTTATCTTTTTAGTAGATAAAATAAAAAAAGTGACGATATAATCATATACGAATAAGTTAAGGATAAAAAACATGAAAAAAAACATACCTACTATATTGTTGGCTTTAGCACTTTTTACAGGCTGTGGAGGTGGTGCTAGCGATACAGGAGATGATCCTATTGGTGGTGATGATACTACGATTATTGCTACTCCTGATAAGAAAACTGTTGTAAAAAATAAGTCTGGGAAAACAGATGGAAAGTATAATTTATGGGAGTATATCATCCCATCTACTGATACAACAAATATTTTTATTGAGACAACAGGAAGTGAGACAAATAGCTATAAGACAACTTATACAACTTCAGGTGATAGTGTTCTTGAAGTTTCAGATTATGCAAGTAATGAGAAGACAACTTATACAAAAAAGAGTGATCGTATAACAATTACATTTACAAAAGATGGAACACAAAATGGTTCGTATGATTTAGATTTAACAGCAGATATTGGTGATGTTGTTACTGTTGAAGATTCTACTTGTAAACTAAAAAAATATCATAGTACTATAACTATCGGTAATAAAAATTTTAAAGATACAATTGAGATAAATTGTAATGGGAAACCTGGATATTATGCAAAAGGAGTTGGTGAAGTTGCACAGATTGAAGAGCTAAGTGAAAATGGCAGTAGAAGTATCAGGGTACTATCTAACTAGAACTTTTTGAGTGGGATTACTTCACCTGTAGTGTTGTAGTTTTGCTCTTGTATATAGTTATTCATCCTATCTATCCTATCTTTAAATGCTGGATGCGAAGCTAAAAAGTATTTCCAATCTTCACCTTTATCTAAACGAGCAAAAAGTTTTGTTGCATCTGTAACATTTCCATAAGCACACTGCATAACATCAAGTGCAAAGATATCCGACCCAAACTCTGCTGATTGAGAAAATTTTGCATTAGAGATGTTTAATGTAGCATTTAAAACTCCTCCATACCCTTCTCCTAATAGTAGAGATATTACCGAAACAATCATCGAATTGCCAAATCCTTTAAGATGGTCACGATTTTTAAAATGCCCCATTTCATGACCTAAAATTGCCACTAATTCATTTTGGTTTTTTAATTTTCTTAGCATCCCATCGGTGATGTAGATTATACCTCCTGGAAGTGCAAAAGCATTTGGAGTCTCTTGGGAAATTATAAAAGTTTTAACATCATAGGGAAGATTGGCACATTTAGCTAATTTGGTAGTTATCTCATCTAAGTAATCAGATGAACGACCATCGGTGATATTTAGGTCAAACGAAACAAGTGAAGTTAGCTTCTTTTCATATGTTGCTGGTAAATATGTAACAATTGTATCAAGAGTTAATTTTAATAGAACATAAAATATAGCCGTTAAAATGGCTAACGAAAATAGAAGTTTGAATGCCAAAAAAAGTAAATTATCTTTTGGTATATTTACTCTATCATCAGGTAGAGATGCATGATATTTCATTATCTATATATCGCAGTTCCAAAAGCTAAAACTTCAACAGCACCTACACTATTTTTTGTATTTTTTGTGATGGAACTTGTCTCTATTCGTAAGTTTATTATCTCACTTGCATCTTTTGCATCCTCTTTTAGACGAAGGATTGCTTCTCTTCTTGCACGGTCGATGAGTGTCTCATAAGAGGATATATTTCCACCAAAAAAGTTAATAAGTGAAGCCAAAAACTTTTTAAAATAATCAATTGATATAACAACGCTCCCATTTACAAGTTTACATGATTTGATATCTTCTTCATAGAGTGGTCTTTTATGAGTAGTTGTTGGCAAAGCTTTTAACTCTTCCTCCCTTTCTCTAATACTTTTATAATGTCTCTTTTCTATCAAGGTTCCTGAAATATATCCTATCAGTAAAAGGATTAAGAAAATTGATATTTCAAAAATCATCTAATTACTACCGCTGTACCATAGACATAAAGTTCAGATGCACCAGCTGCTACTGAAGAAGTTGAAAAACGGACATTTAAAATAGCATTTGCACCAAGAGACTGGGCTTGAGCTATCATTCTATCCATCGCTTCTTCTCTAGATTCTGTTAAGAGTTCGGTATAACCCTTGAGTTCCCCACCAAAAATGTTTTTAAAACCAGCCATCATATCCCGTCCAACATGCTTTGCTCTGACAGTTGAGCCTGAAACAATACCAAAATGTTCTATGATTTCTCTATTTGGTATATACTCTATATTTGTTATTAACATATGCAACCCCTTTGATATATTGTATCAAATTAAACTTTTTCTAAAACTTGACGATATGCTTATAATAAATATATTTAGGAATAACATGTCTGCTAATAGAAAAAATCAAACATACAAAGACCTACAAGCACTTCTTCGTCTTTTTATAGCAAGTCTCTTTATTATTGGTAGTTTAAATTATATTTTCAATGGATTAATCGATGATTTAGATCAAGAGACAAAAAATCTTCAAGTCAAAAAATCAATCCAAGAGAGAATTAGCCAAAACTTAAGTTATGCACAAGAGAGTTTTTTACAAATTGCTATTTCAAATAGAGCCGAAAACTTTGATTATTTCAAAGAAAATATAGATCAAAAATTAGGATTAGTAGAAAAATACTTAAATGTTTTAAGATTTGGTGGTTCATTGAAATTTGATGGAAATATCTACCAAAATATAGACTACCAACCAAAACTATATAGTTTACAATATGACAACTATAATACCTTGTCACTTCAAAAATCTGGACAAGATTTAACTTTACTCAAAAATAGCATAATAAATTTTTATACCAATATAGAAAAAAGTACTAACAAAGATATAAAGAAAATTATAGAAAAGTTTGAAAAGATTAAAGCTAACAATGATAATTTATTAAGACAGATAACTTATCAGATAAATAGACTAGATTCTAAGATTGTGGCACAAAAAGATAAATATCTTGGATATGAACTGTTAGCTGTTATTTTTGTTATCGCTTCACTCCTTTATCTAAGTCACCTAATTAGTAAACAAATTCTAAAAAGTAGTGAAATTCTAGAAGCTTCAAATGAAAATGCAAAACTTCTTGTTGAAAAATCAAAACAAGCTAGTAAAACAAAATCCGAATTTCTAGCAAATATGTCTCATGAGATAAGAACTCCATTAAATGCGATTTTAGGTTTTATCGATATCTTAAAAGAGAGAGAAAGTGACAAAGAGAAGCTAAAATATATACAGACAATTCAAAGCTCTTCAACAACACTTTTAAGTATCATTAATGATATTTTAGATTTTAGTAAAATTGAGAGTGGCAATTTAAATATAGAAAAAGTTGATTTTAATACTAAAGATGAGTTAAGTTCTCTCGCTGATTTATTTCGTGCAAAATCCTCTGAAAAAGGTGTTTCACTAACATTTAAGATGGAAGATAACATACCAAAAGCATTAAAATCTGATCCATTGAGAATAAAACAGGTTATGGCAAACTTACTCTCAAATGCGATTAAGTTTACACCAAGAAATGGTCGTATAGAGTTATTGATGAGATACTCTGATAATAAGCTTCATATCTCTGTAAAAGATAATGGTATTGGCATAGCTTATGATAAACAAGCTGACATATTTAAAGCCTTTACACAAGCTCAAAGTTCAACAACAAGAAAATATGGTGGAACAGGGTTGGGTCTTGCTATCAGTTCAAAACTAGTTAAGATGTTAGGTGCAGAGCTAAAACTTGAGAGTAAAGAAGGCTCAGGAAGCAGATTTTATTTTGAGATACCTGTAGAAGTTGGAACATTTAAAGAACAAATAATTGCTAAGAAATCTGATACAGAAGCTTTAAAAGGTAAACGAATACTTTTAGTAGAAGACAATAAAGCAAATCAAATGTTTATGAGTTTGATACTTAAAAAATTTGGTATCATTTTTGATATAGCAAATGACGGACTAGAAGCAGTAAGTACTTATAAAAATAATTTTTATGATCTTGTCCTAATGGATGAAAACATGCCAAATTTAAATGGTATAGAAGCCACTAAACAGATTTTAGAGTATGAGAGAGAAGAAAATTTAAAACATACTCCTATTATTGCATTGACTGCAAATGCGTTAAAAGGTGACAGAGAAAGATTTTTGAGTGCTGGAATGGACGAATATCTTACAAAACCACTAAATAAAGAGAAACTAGCTTTTACATTAAACTATTTTTTAACATCCACATATAAAAAGGAATTAGCATGATAAATTTACAACAAATTGCTGATAAATTAGATTTTGACATAGATGATGTCTCTATGCTTATGGAAATATTTTTAGATAATGCATCTGAGTCTCTTGAGATATTTAACGCTGCTCTTAGAACAAATAATTATGAGCAAATTAAAAATGCAACTCACGCAATAGCTGGAAGTGCATCAAACCTTATGCTAGAAGATATTACAAATATTGCTAAAAGGATTGAGTTATTGGCTAAAAAAGAGAAAAATGTAGATTATAAATCTCTCTATCTTGAACTGAAATATGAGTTAGATTTATTAACACAATTTGAGGAAGTTTTATGAAACATATAAAAATCCTCATTGTAGATGATTTACAAATCAATCGAATGACAATAAAAATATCTCTTAAAAATGAGGGATATCAATTTTTTGAAGCAACAAATGGATTAGAAGCTATTCAAAGAGCAGAAGAGATAAAACCAGATATAATTTTGATGGATGCACTCATGCCAATAATAGATGGGTTTGAAGCGACAAGAGAGATAAGAAATATTGAAGAGATACAAAGAGTTCCTATTCTTATGATTACTTCACTTGACCAAAAAGAGGATAAGATAAAAGCTCTTGCATCTGGAGTTAATGATTTTATATCTAAACCATTTGACCAATTTGAACTAAAAGCAAGGTGTAAATCTTATGCTGGATTTAGCCAATTAAATAAAAGATATACACTTGCAACGAAAAATCAAGTTACAAACCTTCCAAACAAGATAGCTCTTTTAAAAGTTATTAAAGCAAGAGCTCAAAAACAAGAACTATTTTTAATAAAAATTGATAATTTTGATATGATTGAAAACTTTTATGGGGTAAATATTGCAAAAGAGTTAGAAATTATTTTTGTAAAAAATTTAAATTTATATACTCAAATAGCAGGAGATTTTGATATTTATCATCTCTCAAGTGGAAAATATGCACTGCTTTTAAACTTGGGTTCCAAGCTAGATAAAAACAAAGCTATAGAGTTTTGTACAAAATTAACTGAAAAAATCAAAAAAACAAAGTATAGTTATAACGAATATAATTTTGATGTAAATGTCACGATGAGTTTTGCACAAGGCTTAGATTTACTTTATGAAGATGCAAATATGGTTTTAACAGCAGCCGTGTGTCAAAAAAAGAATTTTTTACTCTCTTGTGATATTATTGATTCAATTAAAGATAATCTAAAAAATAACTTACAAATGCTAAAAAGTATAAAAATTGCACTAAAAAACAATAAAATTATGCCATATTTTCAACCTATTTATAATATCAACACAGATGAAATAAAAAGATATGAAGCATTGGTAAGAATGTTTGATGAAAATGGACAGCTCATACCGCCAGGACCATATTTTTTAGATGTAGCAAAGAAAGGTAGATTATATCCAGAGGTAACTAAAGTTCTTTTTCGAAAAACATTAGAAAAAATTAGAAAAAATCAATGTGAAATCTCTATAAATCTCTCTTCATTAGATATTGAAGATCGTATTGCAAATGAGTATCTTTTAACTCTTCTTGAGCAAAATTCTGATATCACACATAAAGTAATTTTAGAGCTATTAGAAGATAAAGAGACTCAAGATTATGAATATGTAAACAATTTTATTAAAAAAGTCCGCAATCTTGGTGTTAAAATAGCAATTGATGATTTTGGCAGTGGATACTCAAATTTTATTAGAATTATTGAGTTTAACCCAGATATAATCAAAATAGACGGAAGTTTGATTGAAAATCTAAAGCACTGTGACTCTAGCCTAAAAACAGTAGAAGCTATAAAAAGTTTTGCAGATAAAATTGGTGCAAAAACTGTAGCTGAATATGTATATGATGAAGAGATATTCAATATTGTAAAAAAGATAGGAATAGACTATGCACAAGGCTATTTTATAGGGAAACCAAACCCTGAACTTTTAAATGAAAAAGAGCTAGAGGCTCTTACCTGCTAAGTATCCACTAGCCCATGCAAAGTGGAGATTATACCCTCCACAATCTCCATCTACATCTAAAACTTCTCCACAAAAAAAAAGTCCTTCAACTTGCTTTGATTGCATGGTTTTAGAATTTATATCTTTTGTTGATACCCCACCAGCCATCACTTCACAGCTTTTTGTACCTTTTGTATTTTCTACTTTAACTGTTAAATTTTTAATTGCAAAGCTTAGTTTATGAATCACTTTTGTATCTATTTGGTTTTTGAGAGATACTTTGGATACATTTGCTATAAGTTTTATCAATTTTTTATTGATTATGCCACTTAACCAAAGCTCTAATGGTAGATTTTTTGCTCTTTTTTGTAAAAGTGATTTTAACTCATTTAGAGATAAATTTGGCATCAAGTCTATCTTTAAAAGAACTTCACATTTTTTTACTATAGCTTCAGATACACTACGACTTATATCTAAAATTGCAGAACCTGATAATCCATAATTTGTAAAAAGCAAATCCCCTCTAGCAGAATTTTTAACTTCCCTATCTACAAAAACTTCTATATAAGCATCAATTTTTACACCGCTTGCATCTAAAACAAATTTATCACTACAAACCAATTGAACCAAAGATGCAAAAGGTTTTTCTATTTCCAATCCAAAAGCTCTTGCAAACTTATATCCACTTTCGCTACTACCAAGGGACGGCATAGCCAAAGAACCTGTCGCTATAATTACATTATCGTAAGTTTTACTCAAAGATTCTGTAAAAACTCTAAACAGAGAGTTCTCTTTTATAATTTTTATAACTTCACATGAAAGATTTATACTAACGCCCAATCGTTTACACTCATAAAGCAATAGCTCAACTACACTAGAAGATTGCAGTGACATAGGATAAAGACGACCATTTGTTCCTTCAACTATCTCAAGACCAATACCTGAAAAAAACTTTTTTGCATCTTGGGTACTAAATCTTTTTAATATCTCTTTTATAAAAAATAAATTTTTTCCGTGATAATTCTCCACCAAAATATGCTCATTGCTGATATTGCAACGACCATTTCCAGTAGCTAAGATTTTTCTCCCTACTTTTGCACTTTTTTCAAATAACTCAACACTTATCCCTTGTCTAGCAGCACAAATAGCAGCGACAAGCCCAGAAGCTCCTCCACCAATAATTGCTACTTTTTTACGATAAATCATCCACCGCCAACAAAGTGTAAGAACTCTATCCTATCGCCATCTTTTACAACATGACTATCCCAATTTTCCTTCTTAACAACTTCTGTATTTACAGCACTTGCCATCGTCTTTTCCTCAATTCCTAAATCCCTTAAAAGTGTACCTATCTTCATATTTTCAGAAACTTCTCTTTTTTCCCCATTTACTATTATCTTTATCATTATTTCTTCCTAAATTTTTTTACTCTTTTCTAAACACAACACCCTTAAACCGTTCACCCATAAATGATGGATCAATAAGCACTTTTGCCCTATTCATCTCACTTTGGTAAGTTTTTTCATCAACATTTTGTTGGAGCTGGTCTAAAAGTTCTATTATACCAAATTCTACAAGCATTGCCATCTGTGTCTTGAAATAGACCAATCTTGAACCATTTTCTTTAAATGCATCTATAAGGTGTTCAAAGTTTACATCATAAGTAATATCACTCTTTTTATAAAGCGTCTTTAAACTCACATCTTTTGGTTTCTCTTTGTCATTTTCTACAAAATCAGTTAATGCAAAAAATGGATAAGTTTTATGTTTATGATAAATCCTCAAAGAAAAATCGCTCCGTTTCTCTTTTTCGCCATAATCAAATGTAACAAATTCAAACTTTTTAAAAGCTCTCGCAAGTGATTTTGCAAATATTTCATAACCAATACCAACTTCTCCACTCTTTATACCATATTTTTCACAATGAATTTTAATCTCATCATTTTGCTCTCTAAACTCTGGTTTAAACCCATCCATATAAAGCATCTTGTCATCTTTTATAAGTTCACAAGAGAAGGCATCAAATATCTCATTTGCTACAACAAAGGCACTATCTATTTCAACTGCATCAAGAGAGTTAAAATGTTTTAAGTTTACAACATCTCCAAAAGAATCTTTAAAATATTTTATCTGTGCTTTGATATTTTCCTCATGTGGTTCTATGATAACAAATTGCAACGAATCCAATAACTTAGGTCTTAAAGTATAGATAAATTGCACAATATCTGCCAACATATAACCTTGATGAGCACCAATTTCTACAACAGAACAAGTTGAGTCTAAAAAACCTTCATCAATCGAATAAATCAAACGATTTGCAATGCTTCCACCAAAAAACATACTTGAACTCACAGCGGTATAAAAATCTCCACCTTTGCCAATTTCACGATATTTTGAGTAGTATGCATCTTTGCTATAAAGCCAATTTTCCATAAAAATACTAAATCGCATCACTCATCTTTGCATATAGTTTTAAAAGCTCTAACTCTATATCGATATTATAAATTTTCTCATCAAGTGAGGCAATCTCTTTTGAGTTTTTAAGAGTATCCACATCAAGAATTGTTTTCTCTCCTGCTGCCAAACCATCTTGTGCATTTTTTACAAGTGAGTTATATAAAAGTAAATCACTTTTTGCAATCTCTACTCTTTTTTTCAAAATAGAAATAGTATTTTCTATAGTTTGAAATTCATGTATTGAAGCTTTTTTACTATCTTTTAGTGCAATTTTTGCTTTTAGATACTCTAACTTTCTAATCTCTATATCTCGACCTCGGTTAATTGCAAATATAGGCATACTAACTCGTACACCATAAGTTTTATACTCTTTTGCCTGTTTAAAAAACTGTACTTCATCATCTTTATGGCTATAATCACCATAGAGAGAAAATGTTGGTAGATAGTTTGAAATAGTCATATTTTTAAGCTCTTTTGCTTGGTTTTTATTGCTGTGTGAACTTGAAATTTCAATATTGTTTTTTATAAACACCTCTTGGCTTACACTCTCAAAGTGAGGTAAATTTACCTCTTTATAGTCATAATCACTCAAATTTTCAAAACTTTTTTGAAGGGCAAATTTTGAAGCCTCTAAAGATAGCCTCTGATGCTCTAGCTTTGTCTTGTTTAAGATTGCAGAGTCTAAAAAACTACTATCTAACAACCCACTATCAAATTGTTCTTTTTTTCTTTGGATATCTATCTTTGCATTTAAAATGCTTAAAGTTGCTTTTTGGATTTGTGCATCTAGTTTTTTTAGATTTAGCACACTATCATATAAACTTTTTATTAGATTTGACTCTTTTGTACTTTGAGCTATCTCTTTAAATTTTTTATTTGCATCTGAGTATTTAATAGCAAAATAGATACCGCCACTTTTAAAAATAGGTTGATCAAATGAGATGCGAAAAAACTTTGAAGTACTAAAAGCTCCTATCTGGTCACTTTTTGAGTAGCTATAAGATGCAACTATTGGATTTATCCAATCAAGCTTTAGATTGGTTGCTTGTTTAGTGTTTACCTCTTTTTCAATATTTAGTATCTCTTTTTTTTCATCACTGAGATACTTATATGCTTCACTTGCTACTAAAGTGCTTGTAAAAACTAAACTAAGAGATACTAGAAAAAGCATTTTCAACTCTTTTTATCCCTTCATCTAACTCTTCTTTACTAATTGTAAGGGGAGGTAAAAATCTAAGTGTATTTCGTCCAGCTTTTAAAACTAAAACTCTTTCCTTAAATGCACTTTCTAAAATCTTAGCCAAAGTGTCGCTATCTTTTATACGAAGCCCTCTCATAAAACCAAAACCAACCTCTTTCTCTACAATTTGAGGATATTGTTTAGATATATTTTTCAAAGAGTTATGAAAAGCTATCATAGCTTCATCAAGTCCTCCACTATTTTTATATTCTTCTAATATATCAAGCACTTCAAGGGCTACTGAACATACAAGATAATTCCCACCAAAAGTACTCCCATGGTCACCTGGTTTAAATATATCTTTAAGAGTTGTCATAACAGCACCTATAGGAACCCCACCACCAAGCCCTTTAGCGATAGTTACAATATCAGGTTCAATATCATAAAGATTTGAAGCCAAAAACTCTCCAGTTCGATAAATTCCTGTTTGGACTTCATCAACTATGAGTAAAATATCTTTTTTCTTTAAAAACTCTGCAAGCTTTTTAACTTTATCTTTATCAAGTGGTTCTACTCCACCCTCCCCTTGTATAAGTTCAATCATAACAGCAACAGTATGATCATCACAAAGAGTCTCTATATCATCAATATCTTTTGCATAAACAAAACCATCAGGGAATGGTCCAAAATAGTTATGCATAGACTCTTGCCCAGTAGCTTTTAGAGTTGAAATAGTTCTTCCGTGAAAAGAGTGTTCTAGGGTTATCACTTTGTAGCGTTTTGGTTTGTCCTCAACTTCACCATATTTTCTAGCAATTTTTATAGCACCTTCATTTGCTTCTGCTCCACTGTTTGAGAAAAAACATCTCATATCATATCCGCTAAGTTCTACTAACTTTTTCGCCAATTTTGCTTGAGGTTCTATAAGAAAAAGATTTGATACATGTATAATTTTTTCAGCCCTCTCGCAAATAGCCTTTGTGACCCTAGGATGCGAATGCCCAACACTTACAACTCCAATTCCTGCTGATAAATCTATATATTTATTGTCTTTATCATCTCTTATAACAGCTCCACTAGCACTTTTGAAATTGACATAATTTCTACCATAGGAGTGAAGAACAAAATCTTTATCCATTTTTTCAAACATAATTTAACCTTAACAATTTTTATAATTTTAGCTTCATTTCTATTAATATTTGTTACAATAAGAGAAAACTAGAATGTATTGGAAGTGGTAATGAATATTGCATTAAGTAAGTTTGTAGGTTTTCTTTTGTTACTTGGTTCTACTGGTGCTGTAGCTTGGCAAGCACTTTTTTATCTTTTGAAGGATTAATATAGTGGTAAAAACAAAAAAATATCAGCCTTCTCAAAATAGCAAAAAACCTTTTTTTATCAAGGGTATTTTACTCTATATTTTACCTCTGCCTATTTTATTGACTCTCTTTTTTGCTCTTTTAAATGGAGATTTTCAAGGTATTATTATAAATGGTATAGCATATGCCCTTTTTATACTTGGAGCTACGATTGCAAGGAAAGGTTTTCTTTTTGAGATTGAATACAACAAAAGTATTTTAGCCAAAGCACCAAAAATAAAATATAAAAGTATTTCAGCCGTCATTATAACTATTGCGACTTTTTTTACTTCATATATGGCTGCTGGAAATGGACTCTTTTTAAGCATACTTTTAGCAATGGTCTCTTTTATTGGATTTTATCTGTATTATGGATTGGATCCTAGAGTTGATAAAGTTGGTGAGTTAAATATCGGAGTCAGTGCTGAAGAAGTTATTAGAATTACAGGCTTAGCAAAAGATAAGATATCAGATATCAAAAAACTAAAAATTTCTATAAATGACCCACAAATAAGTAAAGAGTTAGACAGCATCATAAAAGAGACTGAACATGTCATAAAAACTGTTGAAGAAAACCCAAATGACCTCTCTCGTGCTAGAAAGTTTTTTAATGTCTATCTTGATAGAACTCAAAAAATAACAAAAGAGTATGAAGTTAATCTTTTAAAGGAGAATATAGACAAAAAGATGAGAACAAATTACATCCATCTTCTTGAAACTGTAGAAAGAACTATCCATGAACAAAAAGAGAAGTTAAATGAAGATGATATAACAAGACTAGATGTGCAAATAGAAGCATTAACAAAACAAATCAAAAATGAAGGAGTGTGAGTTATGGAAAAGAGAGCTGAAGAAGTAGTCAATGATGAGATACAAAAAGAGGTTGAAGAGATTAAAGATGAAAAGTTTGAACTAAAAACTACAGTTGTTGATTTAAATGAAATTATTAGCGAAGATGGTATAGTTTCATATGAATCTTCTAGCCAAATTGATCAGACAAAGATGGAAATAGTCGCTAAAGAGATTGATATCAATATTCCAAGTACTGTTTTATACTTTGGAACAAAAGCACAAGAGAGTATGAACACAGTATCAGACTCTATGTTAGAAGGCGTAAAAAACAAAGAGTTAGGTACAGTAGGTCATAGTCTTAACAATCTTGTTTCTGTTATAAAAGGTTTTGATATAGATGCACTTGGTGCAGATAAGAAACAAGGTTTTATATCTAAGATGATGGGCTTTGCATCTCCAATTACAAAATTTATCGGTCAATATGAAGATGTAAGAGAACAGATAGATGGCATAACTGATGATTTAGAGCAACAAAAAACACAACTTTTAACTGATATCACAGCACTTGATAGGCTTTATGATGTAAATCTTGAATATTTTAAAGAGTTAGAACTCTATATAGCAGCGGGGGTTCATAAGCTAGAAGAGCTTGATCGAGATATTATACCAAAACTAGAGATTGAAGCTGGAGAGAGCAAAAAGATGATAAAAGCTCTGGGCTTAAAAGATATCATAGCTACAAGAGATAACCTTGAGAGAAGAATACACGATTTAAGACTCTCACGACAAGTCGCTATGCAATCACTTCCAAGTATCAGATTGGTTCAGGAAAATGACAAAGCACTCATTGGTAAGATTAGTTCAACTTTAGTAAACACTGTACCACTTTGGAAAAACCAACTTGCACAAACTATCACAATTTATAGAAGTGGTGTAGCAGCAGAATCTGTTAAAAAAGCAACAGATCTTACAAATGAACTACTAGAACAAAATGCAGAAAATCTACAAGAGACAAACAGAGAGATAAGAGAGCAAGTTGAAAGAGGTGTTTATGATATCGAGTCTATCAAAAAAGCAAACCAAACACTTATAGATACTATTAATGAGAGTTTAGAGATAGCAAACAAAGGTAAAGAAGCAAGAGCCACCGCTACACAAGAGTTAGAAAAAGTAGAAGCACAACTTCACGATGCACTTTTAGCAGCTGGACGACTTAGAAAATAAAATAGGATATTAAATATGGGTTTTTGGGATAAAATATTTGGTGAGTTTATAGATGTAATTGATTGGCTTGATGAGAGCAACAATACAATGGTATATCGATTTTTAAGATATAACAATGAGATAAAATATGGTGCAAAATTAACAGTTCGTCAAGCTCAAGCTGCAGTATTTGTAAATGAGGGAGAGATAGCTGATGTTTTAGGACCTGGTATTTATGCCCTAGAGACTCAAAACTTACCTATTTTAACTTCATTACAACACTGGGATCATAACTTTAACTCACCATTTAAGGCTGAAGTCTATTTTTGTAACTTACGACAATTTTTAGATCTAAAATGGGGTACTAAAAATCCTATAATTTTACGAGACAGAGAGTTTGGAGTGATAAGACTTCGAGCATTTGGTACTTATGGGGTAAGGATAGATGACCCTGCACTTTTTATAAAAGAGATAGTTGGAACAAATGGTCATTTTAGTATTGAAGATATCTCAAATCAGTTAAGAAATCATATAATTTCTCGTTTTACAGATATTGTGGCTAGTTCAAACATACCTGTTCTTGATTTAGCTTCAAATTATGACCAATTAGGAGAATATATAAGCCAAAAGATAGCTGATGAATTTTCAAAATATGGACTAGAACTCACTGGTGTTCTTATAGAAAACATTTCTGTACCTCCTGCTGTTGAAGAGGCACTTGATAAGAGAAGCAGTATGGGTATTATCAAAGATTTGAGCGATTATCTAACTTTCCAAACTGCAGAGTCTATGACAAAAGGAGGAGGAAGTGCCGCTGGTGATATGGCAGCTATGGGTGTTGGATTTGCAATGGCTGAAAAATTAGCCAATAAATTTGATAATAAGAAGAGTTATATTCCCCAACCTTATGAAAAAATGTACTATTTTGCACAAGAAAAAGATCCAAAAGGTCCATTTTCTATCGATGAGATAGAAGAGTTTATCAAAGAGAGTAAGATTAATTCTAAAACACTTATGTGGGCAACTGGCATGGAAAAATGGGAAAGTGCCAAAGAACTTGAAGAGATAGAATCTCTTTTTAATTTTTTAGCACCTCCACCACTTTAGTGATTTAATGATAAAAAAACTAAAAGAGGGTGAACGCTTCACTCAAAAAAGTTTCCCATGTTCACAATGTGGAGCTTCTTTGGTTTTTTGTGCAGATGAAAATGCACTCAGATGCGAATACTGCAATACAATAAATCATATTTATCCACCAAAACTTCCTATTTATGAGCATAGCCTTGATGATGCTCTAAAAAGTCTTGAAACTTCCCCAAAGGTAGATTTAAGTAAAGATTTAAAAGCAAAATGCCCTTCATGTGGAGCTGATTTTGAGATAGACTCTCATATACGAAGCACTAAATGCCCTTTTTGTGCATCTCCTGTTGTTACAAATCTTGATATTTTTATGCCTTTGGCTCCTGAGTCACTTTTGCCCTTTTCAATAAATCAAAAAGAGGCAAAAATAGTTTTTAAAAAGTGGGTTGGAAGTTTGTGGTTTGCTCCAAATTCTCTTAAAAAATTTACTGAAGCTGACTCAAGATTTACTGGTATTTACCTCCCTTATTGGACATACGATAGCCAAACTCATAGTAGATTTCAAGGTCTTAGGGGAGATACCTACTATGAGAGAGTATCAAGAACTGTTTATGTAAATGGAAGAGCTCAAAGAAGAGATGAGATGGTTCCTCGCATTCGTTGGACACCTGTTAGCGGAGAAGTACAAAGAGATTTTAATGATGTACTTATAGGTGCAACTAGGACAATTCCAAGAAAATTAGCTGATTCATTAGAGCCTTGGGATTTGCAAAATCTCAAAGTATATGATGATAAATTCTTGAGCGGATTTGAGAGTGAAGTCTATCAAGTAGCCCTTGATGATGGATTTTCTTATGCCAAAGAGTATATGTCTTATGAAATTCAAGAAGCAGTAAGATACAAGATAGGTGGTGACAAACAACAGATAACAGATCTCAAGATCTATCATGACAAAAGCACTTTTAAATATATCTTACTTCCAATTTGGACAGCACACTTTAGACACAAAAGCAAAGAGTATAGATTTGCTATAAATGCAAGAAGTGGAGCTATAAAAGGTGAGAGACCCTACTCTAAAACAAAAATCATTTTAGCGATACTATTAGGACTCTCTATCCTTGGAATATTTCTTTTTGTAGCTGAACAAGGCGGACAATTTAATCAAATTTATATAGAATTAGGAAACTTTTAATGAACACTAAAAAATACGACTACTTTTTTTCACAACCACATCAACCATTTTTTGCCTTTGGAGTTATAAACGCAATACTCTTTATGTTAATTTTTATGCTTAGCTATAAAGGAGTTATAACGCTCTCAATATTGCCCAATCTTTTTCATAGTTACTCATTGATATTTGCAGTTTTTACCTCATTTTTTCTAGGATTCTTACTCACTACTTTTCCTCGTTTTAGCCAAACACCAGCATTGGAACAAAATATATTTTTAACAAACTTTGCACTTCTTTTTATAGGTACAGTTTTCTTTTTAATTGGAAGTTTGAGTTTTATCTTTTTTATTTATATCGGAGTTTTATTTGTTTTAGCAGCACAGATTTATACTATGATAGTTTTTTATAATATATACAAAGGATCTCCTCTTCCTGAGCTTTATGATCAAAAATGGATTATGATTGGGTTTGGATCTGGTATAGTTGCAAATATACTTTTTATAATTGGATTTTTAAGTGATAGCTTAATGATTTTTGAGTTAGCAAAACAGATAGGAATTTATCTCTTTTTAACAATTATAGCATTTACAGTTGGTCAGAGAATGATACCATTTTTCTCACATGTGATGATAGAAAAAAATGAAAAACTACTCCCTATAATCTTTGCACTTTTTTCACTTATGATTATTTTCAATGTTGCTAATTTAAAAATCGGTTTTATTTTTATGGCGATTGCAGGTTTTTTATTAGCAAAAGAGATATATAGCTGGAAGCTACCATTTAAAAAAGCAGAGCCTATTCTTTGGATACTTCATCTTGCTATCTTTTGGCTTCCAACTGCACTAATAATTGGGGCATTTACAGGGCTTGGAGAACTTATATTTGATCAGAGTTTTATATTTTTGGGAATTCATCTTGTTATGTTAGGATTTTTAACAACCGTCATGATCGGCTTTGGAACTAGAGTAACACTTGGACACTCAGGCAATCAAATGAAAATAGATAAAATAACTAAAATTCTTTTTTATCTCACACAAATTGTTATCTATTTTAGGATGCTATACTCATTTACAGGTTCTAGTTTTCTATTTGATATCTCTATGGCAATTTGGCTTGCACTCTTTATCATTTGGAGTCTTAAATATCTTCCAGTTATAGTTTTTGGGAGAAAGGTAACTTAAGTATTAATGTTTTTTAGTATTATTGGAACACTTTTATATTACTTAAATTTTGAACTTAGTTTGTGTTTAGGTTATAATGTTCCTGTATTAACTAGTTAGTCTAAAATTATATTATTGCAGTATTAAAAAAGAGAAAAAGATGAAACATTTTAAAAAAATTATATTATTGTTATTACTTTGTGCTTTAAGCAGTTCATTACTACATTCAAGCATTATCAAGCGAATGACAGTAGAGTTTAGTGATTTTGTATTAATTTCTAAAAATATTTATGTAGATCCAAAGATAAGTGAAAGTGAATATAAGAATATTGTCTCTTTAATAAATGATGCAAAACAAAGAATTATAGATAGGTTTGGAAGTTTTAAATCAACTCCAATTATCATTTTTACAAATAGTAGCAAAATGGCAAAAGAGTATGGTACAAACGATTTTGGCTCAGCAATCAGACTCCCTTGGAATCAATATGTAGTCTTTGGACCTAAAGGGCAAAATATCGATATAGTAGCTCATGAGTTGCTTCATGCAGAGGTTGGAGATAGATTAGGGTATATAACAACTCAATTTAAACTACCTGTATGGATAGATGAAGGAGTTGCTATGCAGGTTGATTATCGGAAAAAATATTTAATAGATTTTAGCTCTATAAATCAAAATGAGATTGATAGAGTAACATCAACTGGAACTTCTCAAATTATAAATATTAACCCTTTTTTTTCTGATACGAGAGAGCAAATTATTAGAAATTATCAAATTTCAAAAGCTCTCATCACTAAGATATTAAAACAATATTCGAATTCACCTATTTACGAGATGTTAAATAGAGCTAAAAATGAAGGATTTGAAAATATTTTTACTCTTCAAAACTAACAACACTTTGGATGATGAATGAGCTAACACGACGAGTTTTTAAAAGTTTATCTTGCTATCATAATAACTAATTTAAAAAACTTGATTGGGCAAAATTGCTCAGAAAAAAGGTGTCAGGCTTTAACTTTTACCAGTTTTCTATTTGATATCTCTATTGCAATTTGGCTTGCACTCTTTATCGTTTGGAGTCTTAAATATCTTCCAGTTATAGTTTTTGGGAGAAGGATAACTTAAGTATTTAAGAAATCCTTCTCTCTCAACCTCTAAAAGTTTCTTTTTTCATAAAATTTTAATCTAAGAACACTTATAATTACACATATATTTTATAAATAAAGGATAATCATGGCTCAAATAACTATTTATATTAACAATGATTTAGAATCCAAAGTCAAAGAGATAGCCTCCTCTTTGGATACTTCCATTAGTAAATATATATCAACCATTATAGAAAAAAACATCGATAACAATTGGAATCCAAAGATTAAAAGTTTAGCTGGAAGTTGGAGTGATTTTCCCACAATTGAGGAGATTAGAAAATGCAATGTAAATGATGTAAAAAGAGAAGAATTCTGAATGTATTTATTGGATACAAACACTGTTATTTACTTTTTTAAAGGCTTAGGTCAAATTTCTAACAATCTGTTTTTGCACTCTCCAAAAGAGGTTTTTATTCCATCAATTGTTCTATATGAATTAGAAATTGGAATTGCAAAATCTAATAATCCCAATAAAAGAAAAGAACAGTTGAATTTATTATTAGAGCAAATTCAAATTATAGATTTTAGTACAAAAGAAGCTAGAGAATCTGCAACAATTAAAGCTACTTTGGAAATAAAAGGAAACCCAATAGGTCCAATGGATACATTAATAGCTGGTTGTGCAAAAGCTAACAATCTAACTTTAGTCACTCATAATATAAAAGAGTTTGAAAGAGTTGATAAATTAATAATAGTAGATTGGTTTTAAATTAAAATAAAAATGTTACTATCTTAATTCTATTCCAAAACTTTTTTAAAAAAAGTTCCACAAAAATATTAAAAATGAGAAAAGGCTTGACAAAGCTAGTTATGAACAGACTCAATAAGATAGATTTTATTATAAATCTATCAACCATAAATACTATTATCTCAAAAAAACTAGATAAAACTAGATAATAGTTTAGGAAGCATACATGGTATACAACTGTTTCAAAACTTGTTAGTATTTAAATAATTTTAATTTAAGGAATACACCTAATGAATAGAACAACTAACGATTCTAAAAAACTATTAGCACTCAATAAGCCTAAGGGTTATGTGGTCACACGATCTGACGAACTTGGGCGAAAAACAGTTTATAATCTTTTGCCCGATTGGGTTTTTCATGACAATTGGATGCCGGTTGGACGCCTTGATCTAGAATCTAAGGGGCTTTTATTATTCACAACCGACGGTAAAATCGGCAATGCGTTGACCAAACCTGGGAATTGTATAAAGGTATACGAGATATGGGTTAGGGGTCATGTAACAGATGAACATATTGCATCAGCTATGAAAGGAGTAGAAAGTACACATGGTCTACTAAAAGCTCTTGATGTTGAAAAAATAGGCATTGGTGGTGCAAAAACAAAACTTAGGGTAAAAATTGATGAAGGAAAAAACCGACATATTCGACGACTTTTTGGGGCACTAAAAGACCCAAAATTTGGAACGCCATTAAAGGTCTTAAACTTGAACCGAGTCAGCATTGGAAATTTTAAACTCAACATAAAAAGCGGTAAATGGCGTTACCTTTCATTGGAAGAAGAGAGAATGCTGATGAAAAATCTTTATTGAGACTGAACTTGAAAATAAAAAATTGGTTTATCCTAACAAGCAAAAAAAAAGCTTTTAGTTCAATTAAGCTAATATCTTTATCATAATAGTATCAAGGAGTTAGTTTGAAAGAAATTATAGGTGTTTACTCTAATCTAGATGCAGAGTATGATGTTGAGATAGTTGAAGAGTTTTTTTCACATTATTCATTTATGATAGAATCTCTTGAGCCTTTGATAATAAAATTAGAGGACAAAGAGCATTACAAAAACAGTATCAATGAAATATTTAGAATTTTTCACAATATAAAATCTTCTTCAGGATATTTAAAGATAACTCCTATAAATAAATTAGTCACTTTAGGTGAAGAGGTTCTTGAAGAGTGTAGAATACTCGAAGGAAGTGCATCTGTAGAGCTTATAGATTGGTTGATTCGTTTAAGTGATCAACTAAAAATATATCAGAGTGATTTGGAGCTTGATTGTGATAATTTTTCTCCCTTAAATCATAATATTATAAAGGTTCCGATTAGCTACATAAAAAATAAATAATTTTATTATTTTAATCATTTTTAATATTGATAAAAGATTCATATGTTACAATTTCTAATCTCAATTATTAAGGATAACATATGGGAATTTTTGGAAATGAGGCACTTTTAACACAGTTAGGATATAACACCAACGGCGGATCAAAAGAGAAGATCAAAAAGGTTATCAAGAACACAAGAGGTTTCGACTCAATCCAGAGACGAATTGTAAACTTAAGCAATATGCTAAAACCATACAAATCATATATCACACTATCAAATTCAGAAGATTTTTTTAAAATAAAATCAGACTCTATATCATCAATGCTTCACATTGAAGGAGCTAAAAATATTATCCACAAGTGGGCAGAAAAATACAATGTTGAGCTTAAAAAAGTAGATAAAAAAGATGTCTATTACATAGTCGGAACTAAAGGCTAATATAAAAAGATAAAATCAGAATATCCAACAGGGATATTTGAAATCGGAGCTTTTTGTGGCATAACCGTCACAAAAGGCTTATCACTCATCCTAGCAAATCTCATATTTACACCCAATCCATAAGCTAAATGCATAGAACCTACAAAAACTATCAATTTATCTCTTTTTGCTTTTAACTTTTTATGAACTAGATATGCACTTTGTCCTGCCATCATACTATCCCACGCAACTTGTACTAAATACATCCTATCTAAGCACTCATCTTTACTTTCGCCATCTCTGGGTTTAAAACAGTGCAGATATGGCTTAACATACTCTTTATGAACCTTGGTATTTGCATCTAATTGATTATAAAATTGTTCTAAATATAAAGGCATACTTTTTTGTGTAAGCATTTTTCTCTCTACTTTACTCAAATTTACACCATAAAGCTCACCACCATTTTCAATTACCGCTTTATAAATTGGCGAAAAAAGAGAAAAATCAAGCGTCATGTATGAATCCCACTCTATAAGTTTTTTAAACTCATCTTCATTAAACTCTTTTTTTGCCAAAGATGCAAGAGTTTTATTGTCACTTGGCGTAAACCACTCATTTGCAAGATGAATTTTATACCCTCTTTTTGAAAGCTCTTCTATAATCTCTTTTGTAAAATTATGAACTTCACTACTTTTATGATGATCTCCTATAAATATAACAGGATATTGTTCAAGTTTTTTTATAAATTTATTAGAATCTATACACTTTGAAGCTTTAAGATAGAAGATTCCTTTTTGGCAAGATGAAGCAAAATGTTCAGGGTGATTGACCTTTGAAGTCGTGCATCCTGAAAAAGTTAAAATGGTTAAAATTATTAGTATAAAATATGGCATGTTTGTTCCTAAATAGAAGTTATACTAATATAACGAAAATCTGTTTAATACTGGAACTATAAATTATGCTAATTTTTCTAAAACTATTTGCTTTAACATCTACTGTTTTTTTTATAATTTTGTTTGGTTGGGATAACTTATACAACTCAACCTGCTACATCTTAATCTTACCATTTGTTGTACTTTTACTTATCAGTCATAGTTTTATAGAACTTAAAATGAGAGAGAGAATATGTTTTAAAAATTGCTATTTTAAAGAGAATTCTATATTTGCTAAAATCTTATCTTCTAGGATTTTTGTAACTATATTTTATATTTTTGTATCTGTTTTGATGAGTATAACTGTTTTATTTGGAATTATATTTTATCCTTTGGAGTTGTGGTTTTATCTTATATTTCATGTTGGATTAGTTATCTTTTTTTATAGGTACTTTCACTATCTCTTTAGAGATACGGTTAGAGAAGATTATTTGCCAATTTTTGCAAGAGAGTGGGCTATAAATATCTCATCTTTGTTTTTAATAGCTGTTTTTCTCTATCTAACACTTTATAGCTATGAACCAAAATATCTGCAACAGACACTTTCACAAACAATTATAAATGCGTCAAATTCAGTGGCATCTAGCTGTGAGATTACAAACTATATCATAAAACTAAAGATAGAGTTAGATAGTATTTTTTGGTGGATTGTATCAAACAGTACAGATGCATTGGACAATAAATTGACAAAATTGGCAATATGGGTTATATTTTTAATTATAAATACTTTAGCAATTTTAGGGATAAATAGGCTAATTGCACAAATTGCATATTTAATTGACACAAAATTTAACAGGGAGTTAGATGGCAATATTTGAAAAAATATTTTGGTTTACTATTGCTATATTTGTAGTTTTACTTATTGTATTGCAAATATTAGCATCTAAAAATAGAGTTCTTTTACAAAATCAAGAGCAAAAAGAGCCAGTATCTCAAAAACTGTTAAAAGAAGTTGTTCGTGAGATAGAAGTTATAGTTGATTCTAAACAGATTTTGGAAAACCTTGAAAACAGTAAAAATATAAATATCATACACAAAGATTATCAAAGCCGTCTTTTGCATCTAGACTCCGTAATAGATTTAAATATAGACAAAGCATTTTTACATGTTGAGAACAATGTAGATGGTTTTTTAGATTTTCACTACTCAGTCGTAGGTGAATATATAGAACTCGGAGCAGCCGCTACAGGAGAGATAGCAAAAACTATACAAGATAAACTTTTTGGAGAAGATTTTCCTATATATATAGAAGCGGCTTCACAAATTATCAGTGATGAGTATAAACAAAGTGTCACTAAACACCTAAAAACAATTGACTATCTTGCAACACAAGATGTAGACAGAGAGTTAAATTCTAAAATACTTCAAACTCTGCAAAGTGAACTTGATAAAAATCTTGATATTCAAAAAACAAAACTAGGTACATTTTTAGCAGTAGGAGTTGGTGCAAAAGTTATCAATATCATAGCTGTAAAACTAGCGGCAAAAGCTGGGAGCAAATTAGTAGCAAAAGGAGCAATAAAAATGGGTGCAAAAGTGACTGCATCTGCTGGAGCTGCAACTGCTGGTGGAGTTTGTGGACCACTTGTTTGGATTTGTGCTCCAGTAGCTGCAACTTTAGCGTGGTTTGGAACAGACGCTGTTATTATAGCTGGTGATGAGTATCTAAATAGAGAAGAGTTTAAAAAAGAGATCTTAAACACAATAAACGAACAAAAAATGGCAATCAAAGAGAGATACAAAAATCTATATGCCAAAACATTTGAGAAGTTATCAATTGAGTTACAACAAAAGTATAAAGAGCTTCCTGCAAAAGAGAGAGTTAATCAAAAAGTTATTGAAAAAATCATAAATAATTAAACCCCCTTAATCAATTATGATTAATTTCATTAAGTTATTTAATTTTTTACCTTATTGTTTTATAATGCAAACAAATAATTAAAAAGTGGAGAAATTAAGATAATGAAATGGAGAAATTTATGCTATATTGCTCTTTTAAGTAGTTTGATAGCTGGATGCGGAAGTGTTGTAGATGAAAGTGATATATCACTAACAAAAGATTACCAAGATAAAAAAATAGCAGAATATTTATATATCAACCAAAATCATACTAGAGAGTATGATAGTAATATACCAAATCACCAAACAAGAACATTACCAGATACACAAAAGAGTGCAAAACAAGAACCAGATATATACTTTGTAATCAAACAAGAGCAAAATTTACAAATCAAAAAAGATACCACTACAATTTTCATATCTAAAGATAGTAATCAAAATTTCAATATCCAACTCAAAGAGAAGTCTGTTGAAGATATTAAAACTATTAGAACAGACGGGAACACAACAACTAGTACAACAACTGGTACAACAACTGGTACAACAACTGGTACAACAACTGGTACAACAACTGGTACAACAGATAAAACGACTACAATAAGTACAGATAAAAAAGTGTATGAAGTTAATCAAAGCATAGAAGTTAGTATAGCAGGTATGTTGGGTGACAAAGAGGATTGGATAGGTATTTATCGCACAGAAGATACTAATGAGTGGAAAAATGTTGTAAATTGGCGATGGACAAAAGGTATAAAACAGGGATTAATTTATATCCATGTTGTTGAAGCAGGAGAATATGAAGTAAAAGCATTTTTTGAAAACTCTTTTGACGATGTTGCTACTTCTAAATTTACAGTAGTTGAGAAGATAACTACAGAAAAAAAGAAAAATTCACCTACTATAGTAGAAAAGCCTAAAAAACCTATTGTTGTAGAAGTCCAAGAGAGTGATGATTTTATACTATATGAAGATGCCGAAAAAGGTATATCAGATAATTGGCAAGTAGTTATAGGAGAATATAAACCAAAAAGAATCTCTACTGGCTATAAAAGCAAAGGCTCAGTTAAGTTAACAACAAATTGGGTATCTAAAGTATATAACGCTGTAGAGTATCAACTACCTTTAAACAACTATTCACACTCAACTCTTGAATTAGATATCGGAGGTGTAGGAAAAAAGGGTGGAGAATTAGGTGGCATACATGCTAACAATATAAAAGGTTCAATGCCCCACTACTCAATTGGAGTGTATGTGACAACAAAATTTGGATTAAGAGTTATGACTTGGGATTCGTGGTTTAACCATGATGAAATTGATGCATTTAAAGCTAACTATGGAGGAAAACATATTTGGCTCTATTACCCTTCTCCTGTAGAGTTAGTGAGAGGTTATGGTTTTCAAAATAATCTTAACAAATGGGAACATTTTAAAGTAAATCTTAATGATTATTTAGAGCAACTAGAGCCTGGAAATAAAATCATCTCAGTTGATACATTTGTAGCAACTGGAGGATTTTTAGATAATATAAAACTTACAAATAACAAAAATTAACGATGCATTATTTTAGGCATATCTTAGTGAGTGCTATGGGTGAAGTTGGAGTTGCAAATACAATAATATATGAAGTGCCATCAACATTCTCTTTTATGGTTATACCAATGGAGTAAAGATTTGTAGGAGACTTTATATAGGTAAATCTGCCAAATGAAATATTTGAAAAAATAGCAGATAACAATACGATATATGACAATGAAAAACATCAAGAGTTTTTAAAGGATATAAATGAAAAATAAAATTGATAGAAAAACAATACAAAAAATAGCTAACAATGCAGTTCGTAAAGCACAGAAAAAAAGTTTAGAGAATGGTGTAGCAAATGTTTATAGTAAAAACGGAGTAATATATTTTCAACTTCCTGATGGAACTATTACCATGCAAAATCCATTTGAAGAAAAGAAAAAAAGTGCTTGAGAATACCTAATCACATCATAATTTTAGGTAGTTTATTACCATGAATTTAAATCTATATGTTTTTTAATACAAAAACCCAAACAACCAAAGAGGTATAACATCATCATATCCACTCTCTATGTCATCTATAGCTAGATAAGCATTTTTTATCCCTGCTATCTGTTTTGCATCTTTTGATTTGCCACCCACTTCTAAAACTACACGCTCATCTATCAAAAAATCTCCCTGATGATGATAATGTACCTGATGTGAAGTCAAAAGTTGTGAGATGATAAAACTCTCTCTTATAGCTCCTATGTCAGCCTTGGCACAAAGCACACTAAAAAGGTTTGGATTGTTTAGTAGTATCTTGTTTGGTGTCTGGATAGTTTTATGCCCTTTGCTTCCTCTTATGATGTTGAGCAGTGATCCTTTTTGCATATACTCTAAGTACTTTGAAAGTGTACTCCATGAGACTCCTGCACTGTTTGATAGTTTTGATTTGTTTACCTCATAAGGAGTGGTGCTACAGAGCATATATAGCACCTTTTTCAGGGCATCAAGTTTATCGTGATTTATGCTAAAGATAGATGCTAAGTCACTGTCTATAGTGGTATGTACTACCTCTAACAGTCTATCGCTATATGAGTTTATACCCTCTTTGAAAAACGGATATGCTCCATACTCCAAATAGTTCTCAAAATGCTCTAACGGCTTTATATGTTCTAGTATATCTACGACTATATCCTCATGAGAAGATAGTATCTCATCAAGTGTGAATGACTTTAGATGGGCGATATTTTTCAGTGCTAAAAACTCTCTAAAAGAGAGAACAGGCATATCGTATATCAAAGCTCTTCTTGAGAGATCTCCACTCTCATGTTTGATACTCATAGCAGAAGATCCAGAAAAGATAACTTGAAGATCTGTAAAGTCATAGATGGCTTTGAGATGTTTTGAAAACTCTTTTATCTTGTGTATTTCATCAAGCAAGAGCAGTTTGCCACCTCTAACATAAAAATCATCCACTATCTCATATATATCTGTTTGTATAACAGAGGGATGATCACAAGATATGTATAGTATCTGAGAGCTTTTATATTTTGATGCTTTTGCATACTGGTGCATGAGGGTAGTTTTACCTGAGCCTCTACCACCCACTATACCTATGATCTTTGCTGAAAAGTCTATCTGTTCATATAAAAATCTCTTGAAAGAGGATGGCTTTGCACTCAAAAATCGCTTAGATAGTTTACTAAGTATCGGTATCATGAAACTCCTTTAGTATTAAATGCATTTAATAGTTTTTATATTATATCATTAAATGTGATTAATAGCAATAATTTTATTGTCCCCATACAAAGGAGGGATGGAGTTCAGTGGATAATGTATCTTAATATTTAGTGGCAGTTTAGTACCACTAATAAGAGCTGCTCAATTCTCTTTTAAAAAATCTTCTTTACTAAATCTTTCTAAAAGAGCAAATGCTTTTGGATAAATCATGCAACAGATAAAGATTGTTCAAGGTATTTATTTACACTCTGAAATAGTTTATCAGATACTCTACTTCTATGTTTGTTTAGCGAGGTTAAAATCATATCTGTACCAAAATACTCTTTTAGAGTTAATACAATTTTCTCATTGTAACCATTTTTAAGTGTTGCAACTATAAAAATAGAACTTTCAATTTCTCTATCTCTATCAACATTCCAAAGAACTGCTGGATCAAGTCCAATTTTTAGAAGTTCTTTTGGTTTTACGGTGTGAAGACTATTTTTTTTGCTTACTGATGTAATCATAATTAAGTAGTTCCTTTAGAGTGATATTGTTATTGTGACATATTAAAAGCTAGTTTGATATTTGGTTGTATCCCTAGAATAGTAACAGATCTCAATCTAAAAAACCTAAGCACTCAAATATCGGCTATTTCCTACCTCTGCCAAATGGTAAATATGAGCAAAAATTTCTTCATTCTTTTTCATAAAAATGTCTTTTTTATATGATGCAGGTAAAGCTTGGTCAAGCACTTTTTTTATCTCATCTTGAACTCTCTCTTTTTTCTGCTTCTCTTTATACCACTTATACATAAACAACTCATGTTTTTTATCTTCAAGTTTTTTAAGTAGCAAAACTGATGCTTTTCGTACCTCTTTTTCATCATCTTTTGTTAGCTTATCTTTTTTAAGCAAGTCAAATATCTCTAACTCCTCTTCACTAAGTCCCATAGAAAGAGCACGGTTTTCTTCATCACTTAGCCTTTGAGCCTCTCTCAAAAGCTTTTCATATGCTTCTTCTATCTCTATACTGCCATTGTTATATTCATCGATGACTCTTTCAAAGTTTTCTAAAAAAGATCCTCTTGTTTTATTTCTAGCCATCATCTGTTTTAGTTTTAACTCCATAAACTCTTTTAAATCCGTAAAGCTCATGTTCTTATGCTCTTTTTTGGGAAATTCTTCTCGTAGTTTTTCAAAGTTAAGTTTTCCAAGATTTATCTCTTTATAGTCTGTGATATTTACCTTGCCATCATCCAAGTCACCTTTACCAAGTACACTACTATCAAGCAAATCATCTACCTCTTTTCGAGCCTTTTGTATCTCTTCATCACGGTCAAGTTTACGGTTTACTATGTCCTTGAGGTATAAAAACAGATCTCTCTCTTTTTTGATGTGTGGGTATTCATAAACTTCGGGTTTTGCAGAATCATAAAGTGAAGAGATAGTGTTGACAAAAAGGTTAAATCGCTTTCGTCTATCATCATTTTCCAAGATAGTATCTGCAAAGTCTTGAAATAGTACAACTTCTTTAAACCCTTTTTCACCCAACGCATGTATACGCTCTACGTCGACATCAAAATCATTTAGGTACATTTTGCACTCTTTGATGCCTTGTTCTAAGAGTTTTAGAAGTTCACCAAACTCTTTTACAGGCATATCAAGTGGTGAACTTGTACCACTTGAACCCTCAGCATAATCACTCAATGCTTTTTTTAAACTTCTAAAAACACCAAAATAATCTATAATAAGCCCATTTTTCTTACCCTCATACACTCTGTTTGCTCTTGCGATAGTCTGCATCAAAGTATGGTTTTTCATAGGCTTATCAAGATAAAGTGTTGAAACACTTGGAGCGTCAAATCCAGTCATCCACATGGCTGTTACAAACACTACTCTATAAGGATTGTTTGGGTCTTTAAAGTAGTCTTCTATGTCTCTCCCATCTTCATCAGGAGAATCCATAAGTTTTCTATGAGGTGTGATATCTAAGCCTACTTCTGCAAACTTTTCCCTCTCTTGCCTATCACCACCCTCTTGACTTATGACAACTGCCATTTTAGTCTCATTGATAAAGTCAATTTTACGACTGATTATCTCTTTTTGTTCACTATCTCTACATCTTGATTTTTCTTTACGAAGCTCTTTTAACTCTTCTTTCAAAAAGTGTTGTACTTTGTCATGCATACGAAGTGCTGTAAACTTATCGATAGAAACAACCATTGCTTTCATCGGTTTTCTATCTCCCTCTTCATTTATAACATCTAAGCGTGAAGGAAAATGTTTAACGATATGTTTTGCCACTTCATCCAATCTATCATCACGCTTAACCACTTCAAATAGTGTTGAATACTCACGATCAAGTTTTTGTTGTTGTTCTTCATTTAAATCATGACTATCTAGTATCTCTGCTGCATCTCCTACCAACTCTTCATTGACTTGTTCAACACTAGGTACACTTTTACGATAGTACAATGGCACAGTCGCTCCATCTTCTATACTTTGAGCAAAATTATATTCAGATATATAAGAGCCAAACCACTGTTCAGTCAATCCACTTTTAAGTATAGGTGTTCCTGTAAAAGCTATAAACTGTGCATTTGGTAGAGCTATCTTGATATTTTCTCCATACCCTTTATATTGGCTTCGGTGTGCTTCATCGATGATGACTATCCAGTTATTTCTATCTGATTTTTGTGTGTATGTTTTTCCTTTGGCTACGGCAAAGTTAAAGATGGTTGAGAAAAAGTAGCTTTTGTTTTTACTTAACGCTTCTTCTAACTGTTTTCGACTTGAAGTCCCTTTTGCTCTGTACTGATTTTTTGTCTGTTGCTCACTACTTGATATCTCAAAAGTTTTTGTATCCAAAAAGTTTCTAAATATCTGATCATCCAAATCATTTCTATCGGTCAATATCAAAAATGACCAATTCCCCTCGATACGGCGATTTATCTTTTTGGAGAAAAATATCATAGAGTAGGACTTTCCACTCCCTTGTGTATGCCAAAATACACCAAGCTTTCCTGAACCATCTCTCTTATTAAAAGAGTCTATCGCAACATTGACTCCCAAAAATTGATGGTTTTTTGCGATAATCTTTACCTTGTTTCTATGATAAAGTACAAAATTCTCACAATAATCAATAAGCTTATCTTTTGAACATAAACCTTCAGTTACTATCTTTAAAGAGAGTCTTGATTTTTCATCTTTGCTTTGTTGTTCTACTTGTAAAAGAGTTTGTTGGTCATGATTTTTTACATTGTCTTCTAGTTTACTCCAAGTAAAAAAGTGCTCCCATGGAGCATTAAAACTCCCTACTCTTGTCTGTATGCCATTTGAGATAATGATAAAAAGATTGTAGTAAAAAAGTTGAGGAATATCTTGCCTATAATCTTGTAAATTTTTATCATAACCCTGCTTGACTTTGATCGTTGCATTTTTTAACTCTATCATGATGAGCGGTAAACCGTTGACATATAAAATCAAATCCGGTCTTCTCTTTGCATTGCTATCTCTATACTCAATGGTAAGTTGAGAGACAATCAAAAAGTCATTGTTTGAACTGTTTTCAAAATCTATCACTTTTACTTTTGTCACTTCCTCTTTGGCTTCATCATTGGTAAATGTCACAGGTACACCATCTTTGATAAGATGATAAAGCTCCATGTTTGATTCAAGTTCACCTTGACTTGCACGAGATTTTGTGAGCATATCCAAAGCATCATGTATGGCTATCAGTGGCAAAGTAGGATTTATGGTGACAAGAGCAGACTCTAGCTTATCTCTTAAAACAACCTCTTTAAGAGACTTTCTACCCAAAAGTTCATCTTTCCAAGCATTTATATGAGCATATCCAAGCTCTGAAAAAAATGCTATATCTGCATCTTCTATATGTGATTCGTTTAGATATGCCATGTCTGCTCCTTTAGGTTATCTTTAGTTTTTCTATATCCAATTTGCCACTGATAAGTCGTGGTAATAGTAGGTCTCTTGTTTGTTTTAGGTTTTGGTTTTTTTGCATTAGATTTTTTATCTCTTCAAATATTGGTTTTACAATATCACTAAACTTTTCCAAAAGAAAATCATTAGGTTTTACAAGTTTTAGTTTTTCAAATTTACCTTTACTTATATTACCCATTGTTGCACCAGTTGCAGCATATGCCTCTACTATAGGTTTTAATTTTTTTAATGCAAAATATAAATATTCTAAATTATTAATATTTTGCAACTCTATAGTATTAATTTGCTGATTTGTTTGTGATTGTTCCATAGTAATAGCAACTTCCCCAACACTACCAATACAACTAATACAAATTGAATTAGCAGGAATAAATTGATTTTTCTGAGAGTTTGCACCTTTTAAACTAAGTGTTTCATCAGTATCAATTACAAATAAACCTTGTTTAAAGTCTGGAATTTTTATAAATGGGATATTGCCACCAAAATTATCACTACATTGTGTTGATGGTGTTTTTCCTGTTACTATTTTTCCATAATCTTTCATTTGATTCTCTTTCCACTCTTCAGGTATCCCATCAACCATTTTTACATTTTGAAAGTCTGGAAACCTAAACCTCACAAACCACTCTTTATAAATCTCTTCCGCCATCTCTTCAAGGAGTTTGATGCGTTGGTTGTTGTTTTCTATGAGTTCATCATAAGAGGAGAGGATGGAAGCTATCTTTGTTTGAGTTTTTAGTGAGGGTAATTTTACTTTGATTTTATAAATGCTTTTAGGTGCAGTATGTCGAACTTTTGTTCCTGTTGAAGAGTTAGCAATAGTGTCTCGTATGTACTGTGTAAAAAATAGATAATATAAATACTCTTTAGATACTAACTCTTCATCAAAATCTTGAAATAGCCCAATTCTTTGATTATGTAAAAATACATCATCATAAGGTATCAAAGCTGGACTTCCAAGTAATCCTTCTCCTTGTTCAGTCATAGCAATCACCAAGTCATTTTTCTTTAAAAGGTACTCTGTTGGAAATTTATCAGTATAAAATTTCTCTTTACCAATTCTAAGACGAAAACCACCTTCTTCAAAAAAATTTCCAGGAGTTACTACGATATACTCACCATCACTAGCAAAATATTCACCTTTAAATGCCCAACCATGTTTAATATGAATCAAGTCACCAAGTGTTTTTTCAATCCATTCAATTTTTGACACTATAAAACCTTACTCATATTTTCATCAATCAACTTCTCTAACACATGTGCTTGTTCATTTAAAACTTGTAACTTTTGATGTTTCTCTTGCAAAGATGCTTTAAACTCCTCTTCAGTGATATTTTTATCCTCAAGTGTTATTCCCACATATCGCCCAGCATTTAACGAATAATCCTCTTCATCTACATACTCATCCCGTAAAGCCACTTTACAAAGCCCTACGATATCTACATACTTGGCATCTGGAAACTTACTTTGAAGCCACTCTATGTTTTGATACCAATAACAGATACTCTCTAGCTTCTCTTGAATATGATTAAAGTTCAGTTCTACAAAAAGTTTCTTTTTCACAAGGGCTAACTCTCCCCATGTTTTATCTGCTTTTAGTTTGAGATATTTTTCACTACTCTTATAAGTATCTAGTAAAAAATAGTGTCTTTCTTGTATTGTTTTTAACCTATCATGATAGCTTTGTACTACCTCGCCTATCTTTTTTGCTACACTTATCTGAGAGGAGTTATCATGATGATTTGTGTCAAAACTTTTTATCTCTTTGAGTGAAGGAAAACTTGGAGTTTCTAGTGTTTGGAGTTTCTCTAAATCTTCTAAAAATCCAGAAGATTTTAGTCTCTCACAAGCCTCTTTTTTTCTTTTACTTTCACTTTTTTCTTGATAACTTTTTAACGCCAATATCAAGCCATCATGACTACCATGATAAGTATCAAACAGTTTCTCAATACCCTCTATATTTTCTTGAAAACTTTCGATATATCTAGCGATAAGCTCCAGATACCTCTCTTTTTCCCCACGATGAAGCCTGACGATTGAAGCCAAGTTTTGCACTTGTTCATCTGTCCACTCTCTATGAGCCCTATCTATTTGATTATAAACTGCTCTTGCATCTATAAAAAGTATCTTGTCTTTTCTTGGAGTGTTCACTTTTTCTTTATCAAAAAACCAAAGTGTAGCAGGAAGAGTTACAGTATAAAACATATTTGAGGGTATCGTTACCATCACTTCAACTATACCACTATCTACTATCTTTTTTCGTATCTCACCTTCACTATTTCTAGCATCCGAAGCAGAGTTTGGCATGACAAATCCTGCACGACCTTTATCATTTAGTGATGTAGCAAACAGTGAAATCCACAGATAGTTTGCATCGGTGATTTTGTCATCTTTTTTATCCTTATTTTTGGGCAATCCATACTCCGTAAATCGTTCATCATTTTTTACAGCACTCTCTTTAACACCTTTGACATTAAAAGGAGGATTTGCCATGACAAAGTCAAACTTACCTTTACTGTTATAAGGATTTTCTTCATAAGAGTTTGCTTTTTTTATCTCACCACTTAAATTATTTACAAGTAGATTCATCTTTGCTAGTTTCACTGTTGATTGTTCATTTTCCTGACCACAGACATATATAGCATCTCTTGTATGTTTTGTTCTCTCCAAAAAGTTCGCAGACTGTACAAACATACCACCACTACCACAAGCAGGATCAAATATCTTTCCTTTATAAGGTTCGATAGTCTCAACGATAAACTTTACAACAGAAGTAGGTGTAAAAAACTCTCCACCCTTTTGACCTTCACTCAGTGCAAACTTACCCAAAAAATATTCATAAATCTTTCCAAACACATCGCCAGATGCATCTTTGGGAATATCCGAAAATGTTTTGATAAGTTTAGGAAGGATTTCACTACTATTGTTTTCTATCTCAGCATATGCATCTTTTGGCAATATATCTTTAAACTGTTCATCTTGATGCTTCTCGATATCTTCCATAGCATTTTTGATAGCTTCTGCCATACTCTGAGAACTTGGAAGATTTAAAAGATATTCATATCGTGAACTCTCACTTAGATATATACCACATGTACGAACTGCTATCTTTTCTATAGATACTTCTGCTCTTGTACCTCTGTTCTTTTCAAACTCTTTTAAGATATCTGCTTCGACAAGATCATACTTATTGTCCGCAAATCGTAAAAATATAATCCCCAAAACAGGCACAGCATAATCAGAAGACTTGATACCGCCAGTCGCTCTTAAAGTATTTGCCGTGTCCCATAAATCATTTTCTAGTTTTTTTAGTTCTTTTGTTGTCATGTGAGATAAACCATTTCATTTTATTAAAATTATTTTAAGTTATTATAGCATTTGAATTTGATAGTTAGGATTGGGTATTAAAAAAAGGGACAAAATCATGACAAAAACTCCCCTACTCTCCAAATCATAGAATAAACATATTCTAAAACGATAAAAATTCATGCTCATCAAATGTATCAGCATATTTATAATAGTGTTTTTAAACTATAAAAGTAACTGTCACTAAGGCAAAGATTTAAATTGTATTTTCATACATATTTTCAAATTTTTCCAATAAAAAACAATTAGCATATTCCATAGGAAGATGAGTTAAAAGTACATTTATTATTCGTGAAATTGCATCAAACTCTTGCAGTTTTTTACAAATATGTATATATTTCACAAATAATTTGACTCTAGATTTTAGATCATCTTTTCGATAGGTGGATAAATATATAAGTGCTTCAAATAAAGCACCTGCTTCATTTTCTGTCCTTATATCATTAGATATATCAATAAGTGATTTTTCTACCTTTTTTGAAACATTTTTATCTTCAATATTTTTTAGCTGCTTTATCATAAATAATAAGTCAAGTAAAATCATATGTGTGCTGTTAATATTTTTATTCCATTTTTGTATATTAAATTTTTTAATATAGTAATTTTGAAAATATATATCTTTTGACTTACTAAATTTGATATCTATAAATCTAGAATTATTTGACCTATAGTTTTTTATATATTCAACTAGTTTATCTTCTATAATATTGTTAAGTTTATTTGTATTATATTTTAAAGACATTAAATTTAATGGGATTATACTATGTTCCCAAGAGTTCAAGACAAAATCATCTATTGCATTTAAGGATTTTTCTAAAGTTGGAAAACTAGATAAAATACTCATATCTTCAACTTGCAAGAATGTACCTGTAGCATTTGGCATTGATACATTTAGGCAAATAAAATCCAAACTGTTATTATAACCATCAACTAATTTTTCAATTTTGTTTTTTGCAAAAGTACCTTGAGCTTTTGAAAAGTCATTATTGTAGATATAGCAAACAGATGAAACTAAAAATCTCTCATAATTAAATGTATCATTTAAAACATCTTTACTGTAGTCATAATCTGTTTTAAAAATCTCAATTGTTGGTATACTTGATCGTTGCTTAAACTCTTTAATCATCCATTCAGAACTCACATTATATGCATTGAAAAATTTCATAAGCTTATTTGTATGAGCCCAAATTAAAATTAATTTTATTTCATTATTTAAATCTCTATATCTTCTATTAAATTCTTGTTTTATATAGTTTAATAGTTCAAAAAAAGCTCTGATTTCTAATTTGAATTTTTTCGAAAATAATTGTTTTAATAAATACCTTATAATAAAACTGAATCTTTCTGCATCAACTTCCAATAATACTCGCATCATCTGAATAATAGATATTGGTGAATTAGATGTCTTTAGGAATTGTTTTATAAGTTGCATCTGCTCCTGATTATTTTTTTTGGATAATATATCAATTATTTTACTTGGAAATAATACAGGAAAATGATGAACTGTATCAATAACTTCAGTAATTTGCTTCTCACTTAACAACGTTTCTATTGACAAGTCCAATGCTTTATCAAATGATAAATCTTGATCTAACCTAAAGTGATTCAATAGAGTATTAATATTTTCAGGGCATAGATCTTGAAAATCGAGCTTTTTAGATTTGAGTTTATCACCAATATTTTTATAAAAGTATGAGTTATCAATTACTTTGTATAGCTCTTCAAGTCGATCTTGATGAATTTTTATAGAATTTAGTTTCTCTATGCTTACTTCTTTATTTTTATCTGACATATTAAACCATTTAGGATTATTTTCACAGAGTTTTATTCGTTTCAATGGCGATGTTGATAAAATTTTAAATACATCATCCATATATTCAATTTTTCCATCATGTATAAACTCTATCTCTTCTTCTCCTTTTATTGTTTTAGCTTTAAGTAAAATTATTTCATTCTTCTCATCAACTGTTTTTATTGTTTTTTGCCTACCACCATTAATTACTTGTTTTATGCTGGCAGTAAAATCATTATCGTCAAATTTTAGATTTCTAATGCTTATAATCTTATGTAACATTAGGGAATCAAGTATTTTATTATTACCAACTATTCGCTCTTTTATTCTTGGTGGAAAATTTGTAATAAGGTTTCCTACTATAAATTTCTCTTCTTTTGATGAGTTTTCTTTAATAAGATCATGAGTAATAAAATTTTGTATAAAATTAATAGACCCTTCAAATATATCTTGATTTATGCTAAAAAATATATCAAAATAATTATGATAGACCCAATCAAAATATGATTTCTGACTAGATATAGATGTAATTCGAATAGCTTGTACAAATAAACTTGATATACTTATTGCACTCATCGTCTTTGTTATATCAATATTGTGAGGTAGTTTTTTTATTGTAAGATATGACATATTTACGGAAAATATATTTTTCAATATCCAGTTTAAATAGATATATCTATCATCATTATATTCAAATTTTTCATTAAATAGTTGGATAATACTGTCATGAATCTCTCTTTCTTGATTTGTTACAAAAAAAGGTTCTGCATATCGACTACTTTGCATTTCTTCTTGTGTAAATGATTTAAGATATTTAAAATTTTTTACCATAAAGGATAATGACTTTTTTAATATTTTAAGATTATCGCTCTCTTTTAATTCATCATTTCTAATATCGCATCTTTTAAGATGATATATAATTTCCTTTGAAGTAATTAAAATATAAAGATAATCTTTTTTTCTCATCTCTAAAAGAGTTAGATAGTAGTCATCTTCATTAATTATTTTTTGCTTATAAAAAGAGAATAAGATATCATTTATACCTATTATGGTTTGTCTATTTGTCGTTGTTTGAAAATTATTAGTAAGTCTATCATCAACACAAACTATAGCATCTTCTTCTATTTCTAATATATTTAATAATGACAATAAAGTATTGGATGGATTTTCTTTATCAATAGCCTTAGGGTTTTTTAGCTCTTCACAATAAAACAATTTACCTAGTTCAAAATTTATTTTGATTATATTGACTAAATCTTCTTTCACTTGAAGGTCTTCTAATATATAAAATATATTAGCTGGAAGGAATACTTTTGAAAATGTGTTAAGAACTTTTTCAAGTTTTTTTAATTGAAAAAGTAATATTACAGAAGTTACATCCAAATAAAGTATTGTATCTTTAATATTTTCTATATTAGTAAAATGAAACTTTTTTGCACTCCTAATATATATATGCATATTCTGTACTAAGATATATTCTGCCAAGTGAACTGGTACTTTTGATTGTCTATATAAATTATACATGTAGGCACTTTGTCTCTTTTGTTCAGCAATAAAAGGTATAATATCGTTTGTGTTCATCATCCATATTTGTGAATTTTCATCATTTGATAAATCTTGCAAATCTTGAGATACTTTTTTCCCAAAAACGGCATTGAAAATACTTTCATCAAATTGAATATCTGCCATTAAAAGTGTGAGTGCTAGTGATTTATCAATATTATCAATATCATTATGTCTGATTATACTTTTCAATATTACTGGACTATTCTTTGTCATTGATGCAATTTGAATTTTTGTATTGATATCAATATCTTGATTATCTTTATGTTTGATTATTAAACTTTCTATCTTTTCATCAGAACCTGTTTTTTTATAAAGCTGTGCCAAACTCAATATATCTTGATTTGTTTTTATTAAATCATGTTTTTCAAATATAGATATAGCTTTATAAGGAAAACCCGCTTTATCCTCACAGTATGCTTTAATTTTATGAAAATTATTAATTATGTATGAATTTTTTATTTTAGTTGACCAAAACTCTATAAGTTCTTTTGCTTTGTTACAATTATTACAGTTTCTTTCAGCATAAACAACTAACTCAACAACTTTTTCAGTTTGAAAATTTTCTATCAAATAATCAGTATATTTGGTAATATACTCCCAATCATTTTCCGATGCTTTTATTTCACAAATAATCAGACGATAATTAGGATTGCTAGTTTCTTTAAATAGTTTTTCATATATAGCACAAGCAGATTTATAATCATTTGTAAGCATGTAAATATTGGCTTTTGCTTCATCTTTTTCAATCAATTGATTTTTATCAATAAAATCATGTGCATCTGAATACAATTCAAATTTCAATAATGCATTAAAATAAACTTCATTCCAATTATCTAATTGATTATATTTAGTATAAACATCTTTATATTTTTTTAATAAATCAAATAACTTTTCTTTATTTTGCTTAATATAATAATATTTAATAATTGTATCTATGATATGCAAATCAGAAGGTTTTACTGACTCTATAGCTTTTATATCTTTTTCGATGTCAATATCTAAATTGTGCATTACAATAAATTGAAGAGCAATTATCTTATAGGTTTCATCCTTATATATTTGCTTAATATATTTTATAGCTTCATCTATATCTAATAACATAAGTATAGTAACTATCCAAGTTTTATCTCTATACTCAGAGCATTTTTCTATAACTTCACTAAGTAATTTTTTAGATAACTGTATCTTCTCTTGACTTTTTGCATCAATTTTTAGCATATTTTTTTGAGCAATAGGTGGAACTAGACTAGAAACAACAGTAAACAATGTAGCTTGATAAAAAAGAATAATAGCCTTAACCCTCATAGACTCCAAGTAATGTGTGTTTAGTTCCAATGACTTATTTATTTCTTTTAATGCCTGCAAGAGGTTTTCTTCATTTTTATAGAGTTCGTATATTGCTTTAATTCTATAAGTTTCATAGTCTCTGTCTTCTATTGCAATACTTCCTATAGCACTCTTAGCCTTATTGTAGTCACGCATTTCGATATAAATAGCTGCCTTTTGGTTTAGGGTACTTGTTTCATTATTATCTAGCAATGCAACAGCTTTAGGCAAATTACCATTCTGAATTTCAATCCAAGACATAAGCCTATTTGTATATCTTGAAGGATTCAATATTCTTATTTCTTTTATAGTTAAGTGTGCATCTTCTAACTTGTTGTCAGAGATTAATAGTTTCACCTCTTCATAAAGTATTTCTGACTTTATAGTGTCATCTACTGATTTCCATTTTTGTGATTTTTTTATTTCTGAAATCCACTCTCTCATCCTTTTCTCTATTCCATTTAAACTTTCTTCTTTGAATCTTTCGAGCTCTTTAGTGACATCTTCTCCTATAATCATCTTAAGTTGTTCTATGTCTAAATGGTTTTGACTTTGATGTAGTTTTATATGCACCTTTGTGCTTGGTGACTCTAATGATATTGTTTCAATGCCACCATATTTTTCTAAAGATATTTTACTTAATACATAACTAAGGTTAATGCACTTAAAAGAACCTCTATGGGGAACTACCTCACTTATAATACCGGCAAGTAAATATTTATCATTAACTTGTGTAAACACCCCACTACCAGAGAATCCTTTAGTTGTTTCAACTTCATCTTTATAGGAACTATGAAGTGTCTTATTCGACTCAATTTGGTATTCATTGTTATTTTGACTCATCAAATAAGTGCATTTAAGACAATCTAAATCACCTTCAGCTATGTTTGGATACCCAAATAATCCACATTCTATAAATTGTCCATCTAAGATTTTTGTAGTCGCTAGATTATTCTCTACACAAAAAGAATTTTTGATTACTAAAACTACTAAATCAAACTCTGTATCGATAATTTTAAAAGGTCTTAGATTCTTGTTTTCTTCATGAATAACTGTAATATTAGTTAACTTCAACTTCTCGACATTGACATCATTAAAAGCTTGTTCATCATTCTCTTTAAAAGAATGTTTAGCAGTCAATACAAAAAAGTAATCTGTCTCATTTTTAGGTCTAACAATAACACCAGAACTTTCTCTTGCATTTTCTTTGTTGGCAATATAGCTTATCTTGACAGCCAATTCTTTTACATCATCACAATTAAAACTCAATTGTATATCCTTCATTACTGCTTGCCGCAAAATTCAATATGTAACCATATGAGTCTTGATTATCTTTGTCTTTTAGTATATTTTTTTCATTACCATATACATGATTAGGGTAATTAAAACATAACTCTATCTTCTTATTTTTTAATTTCGCTTCAACTATCAAAAGAGATAAAGCTTCTATATCAGGATGATTATGGCTTTTTCCATTTGTGCTGATAACATACTTATTAGTCTCTATAATATCTAAAAAATCTTGATTAATATTTGCGCTACTTCCATGATGAGATAATTTTACGAAATTAACTTTAAGCTTATTATCTTGACTATAGTTTTGATTTTTTAAACTTTCTACAATTACATCTATATGTGCGTCACCCAATAATAAAAAACTACTATTTTTGTACTCTAAAATAAAAGCAATACTAGATGCATTTTGTATAGAAGTATCTGCTTTACAGCTTTCTAAGTCTTTTGCATAGTTTTCAATCGTTCTAAACTCTTTGGATGCATAAGAAATCTCTCTATTTCTAGTTTTGCTATCTTCTATTGACCATTTTTCATATAAATCAAACAAAACCTTTTTACTTGGGGATAAAAATATAAATTTCAAATCTCCGATGCAATGTTCAAATTTTTCAAATTTTTCATTATAAATGGATAGGTAGTTTTTATTTTGTTCGTCTAGCAAACTACTTAATGTTTTTGCTTTTGCAAAACTAATTTCATTAGTAAAACTTCCAATTGAAATATCTTGTGATGTGTCTTTTATTTTATTAAACATCTGAGACAACTTATCATAAGAATTAAACCATACGCTTTCTACATTAAAATCTGAGTTTTTTATCAGGGAAATTATCCCTCCTATATGATCACGGTCTGAATGAGTGAGAATTAATAAATCTATATTTTTTATTTTATTTGAAACAAGATAACTCTTTAAAGTTTTATATTTATTTGCCAAACCACCATCAATAACTATAGTAAAGTCATCAATCATAATAACTATACTATCTCCGTTATCAACTGGTAAAAATGTAATCTTTGGTTTAATAGCCATAATATTAAGATTATATCTAAAAATATTTCAAAACTTAAACCAAAAACTATGAGTATTGGTATTACTTTATAATTGAATTAATGGTATTTAATCTTTAATAACTTATAAAAGTAAAAATAATTCAATATTTAAGAGGTTATTTTTTACTCATTAAAATTTGAAAATATTAATCTAAAATTGCAACAAGTAGAAAGAGGGACAAAACCGTGCCAAAAGACCTCCAACTCACAAGCCTATAAAAACAAAAGTTTCAGTCAAGTAAAAAATAAAGTTATTTAAAGTTATTGGAAAACAAGTAATGTAGATTCAAATTCAATGGTGACAAGAGTGAGACTTGAACTCACGACCTCCGGCTTATGAGACCAGCGCTCTAAACCAGCTGAGCTACCTTGCCACAAATTTGAGAGTGGATTTTAACTCAAAGTTCCTTATTGTTTCTTGAAAAATTTAAAATTTTAGTAAAAAGTTAT
>JAMONX010000155.1 GCA_027066435.1 Campylobacterales bacterium | reverse complement strand
AACTAATCCTAAGGCTCCCAAGTAAAAAAATGCTGCTTTTAAAATTGGTTCAAAAAATATAATATTATAATTTCTTCTTGCATCAAGAGTCTCTATTCTTGAATCATGTTCATAATTTAAAATATTGCACTCCATGTAATAATTATGAGTCTTATAGCTATCCTCAAAATCAAACCTATAATCTCTATATTTGCAATATTTTATGACTCTATCAAACTCAACAAAATCATCTTTTGGCATCTCAAGAATGATAGTTTTTACTATATCAAAAAGCTCTCTCTCGCTTGTATAATAATCATCAAATCTAACTTTTTTCAAATGAGATGCAAAGAT
The DNA here is from genome assembly GCA_027066435.1 of Campylobacterales bacterium. Lineage (GTDB taxonomy): Bacteria > Campylobacterota > Campylobacteria > Campylobacterales > QNZT01 > SZUA-1433. The sequence continues at coordinate 20,913 of JAMONX010000155.1, read as the reverse complement.
TCTTGTGATAAAAAATGAGAATTTATCAGCAAATTCTAGTTTTACAAACTCTTTTAAGCTCTCTAATTCATCTTTTTTAAATCCTACTGTAAAATAGTAGTTATAAAAGCTACGAGTTAGCATATCTGTTGCTAAGAAGTCCATCTTCTTTTGGCTATAAAACTCTTTTATTGAAGTTGATGTTTTTAATATATTTAAGGTTTTAGCTAGTGGTTTATCTGCACTCTTCCCCACCTCCACTAAACCATTTTTTAACATATCTGCTATCACATTTATAAACTCTAAAACATGTGGTTCATTGTTATAACTATATTCACTCTCAATTTCATTAGTTGAAGGAGAAAGATAATAATCTTCTGGTAAAGGGAGAAATAGTTTTAAGATATTTTTCATGCTCTCTTGAATATAAAAAATCTCATCCAAATCATCGTTATATCCAAAATTACTTCCATGATAAATAAGGGACAAGTCACCCTCTAATTTTTGCTCATTCCAACCATAATATCTTGATTCAACCGGCTCAACTTCCAACTGAAATTTATTTATAACTTCATCAGCTAAAATACTACCTCTTTCCCATACCAATTTTTCATAGAGGTATTTTGACTCAGGAGTTTTTATAAGCTTTTTATAAGCTCTTTTACAAAAATCATCATTTTCTAGATGTTTTACAAGAAGATTTACAATGTTCTGTTTTGTTATTTGATAGTGATTCTTTTTATTTTTTAATTTTGCTGGAAGATTCATAAGTTCACTCAAATCAAAAACATCATATAAAAAGTTAAAAAACTCTACCAACTCTTTATAGCTAGAAGTTTTAAGTCTCTCTTCTAATTCACTTTTATCTAATTTTAAAAATTCCATACCCTACCCTAAAATAAAATCTAAATCAGCAGTGGTTAACTGTTTTAACCCACCTTCATCGCCACTTATCACCATATCTGTCAAGTCTTGCTTTTGAGACTGAAGCTCTAAAATCTTCTCCTCAATTGTCCCTTTTGTAATCATCTTATAGCTAAAAACCCTATTTTTCTGACCAATTCTATGAGCTCTATCTACGGCTTGATTTTCAGCAGACTTATTCCACCATGGATCAAAAATAAATACATAATCAGCTTCTGTTAAATTAAGCCCAACTCCACCAACTTTTAAAGTCATCAAAAAAAGTGAATATCTTTTATCATTTTGAAACTTTTCAACCAACTCTTGACGATCTCTAGTACTTCCTGTCATCGTCAAATACTCATAACCCAAACTATCTGCCTTGTTTGCAATGAGTTCAAGCGAACCTAAAAAATTGGCAAATATCAATACTTTATGATTATTAGCCACTATATCTTCTAGCATCTCAAAAAGATTTTCAACCTTGGATGATACGATATGGTTTTCACTTTTAAGTTCAGGTGCAGATGCTATTTGTCTAAGGTCATTAAATGCTTGCAAAATTACAAATTTTGATTTGTTTATCCCATTTACAGCGATTTGCTGATCTAAAATTTGTCTATAATAATCTCTTTTTTGATCATAAAATTTCTTATGTTTTTCATCCATATCAACATAGATAACCTGCTCTTGCTTTGCGGGTAAATCTTTTAAAACATCACCTTTTAACCGCCTCAATAAAAACGGCGATATTTTAGCCTTTAACACTTTTGCTACATCTTCATTTGCATCTGCTTGTATAGGAAGAGCATAATCTTTTTTAAAATCATTTGCAGTACCAAATATACCACTATTTAAAAATCGAAAGAGTGAATATAACTCAAAAAGCGAATTTTCAATAGGCGTCCCACTAAGTGCAAATTTATGTTTAGAATCCAACAACATAACAGCTTTTGATATTTTTGAGTCTATATTTTTTATATTTTGCGACTCATCTAAAAAGATTGTATCAAACTTGACATCTCTTAGCATCTCTATATCATTTCTAACCAATGCATATGTTGTTAAAATGATATTATACTCATCAAACTTCTTAACATCCCTCTCATTCGCATAGTAGAGATAAAATGACAACTTGGGATTAAATTTTTTAAGCTCATTTTGCCAATTTGTCAATAAACTCTTAGGCATAACTATAAGTGAAGGAGCTTTTGTTTTTGGATAGATGCTAGAGAGTAAAGAGATAGCTTGAATAGTTTTTCCAAGTCCCATGTCATCTGCTAAACATCCTCCAAAATTATTATCATAAAGATATTTAAGCCACTTTACCCCATGTTTTTGATAATCTCTAAGTGATGTTCCATTTAGTTTTGGAACTCTTGTTTTTGATGATTTTAAAGAGTTAAACCCCTCATAAAATTTTCTGGAATCTTTGAAAATTTTTTGATCTTTTTGTAAAATCAGCTCTTCAATCTCTGGCAAATCAAAAAATGAGACTTTTATCTTTTTGCCATCTTTTTTAAATATTCTTTCAAGCTTTGAGATATATGATTTGTCTATTATCGATTTTTCGCCACTGCTTAGTGGGATGTATGAGTGCTTTTTATAGAGATTTATCATATCAAAAACATTAAACTTATCCTCACCTATAGATACACTTATATCATCACCATCTAAAAAATCAATCTTATCTTTAAACGATATATTTAAACTTGGAGTTGTTGTGTTGTATTTATATGATTTTAATTTTTCACTTCCATAAAGTTCACATTTTGCTATGATTGTTTGTAGATTTTTGAGTATAAACTCTTGTGAAAGCTTTTCATCTATCACAAAAAGCCCATCCTCTTCACTAAAACTCACATCTTTTAAAGCTCTTTTGGTAGATGTAAGATTTTTAAATATAGTCGCATACATGTCAAACACTTCACCAAAATCACATTCATAGATAGAGATACTCTTTTCAAGGTCATTTACAAGAACAACTTTTGTGATATTAAAATCATTAAAAAACTCTGGAGTTAGTTTACCAATAGTTGCAGATGTGCGAAGGACTAGTTCATTATCAGTTGTAATCTTTTCAAAGATAACTGCTGGTTTTATAATCTTTTTTTCATCTTTAAAATCAATACTATAATCTTCATACTTTATATCTATATTTTCAAAATGAGTGTAGAGAATAGTTAAAAGTTCCTCTTTTTTATCTGCATCTATGACTGTATTAAAATTTTGAAGCTTATTAAAATTTTCACCAATATTTTTAATCTGTTTTATTTTATTGCCAATAAGAGCATAGCTTGATGTCAAAAATCTAAACTCTTCATCATCACCAATAGAGGAGAAAACAAGGTATTTATCATCTTTTTTTGATAAATGTATATCTATTTGAAAAACGCCACTCTCAAAAAATATCTGCTCACCATTGTTTGTAAAAAGTTTGTCACTTAACCTCAAAAGTTCAAGCAATCTATGATGTTTATGTAGATAGACATGTGTCGTTTCATCTTCCCAACTAATTTGAAAAAAATCATCCTCCAAACACTGTTCAAGAAGCTGTAAAATCTCCCTATCAAGACCATTATAAACCCTATAGTCAATCCCTTTTATAGGTTTTAATTTATTATCACAAACATCAATAAACGCACCATTTTCATCAAAACTCAACAAATACTTAAAAGAATTTTTCTCTTTTGCTCTAGTTAAAAAACTTTTCTCTTGTTTAAATATGTCTAACATTTACCAACCTAAAGTCCAAATTTTCTTTTTTTTGGTATTATAACAATATAGTATTTATAATAAAAGGTTTCAAAATATGGCTTCAGGTTTTTTTGCAGTATTTGACGATATTGCTGTGCTTTTAGATGATGTTGCTGCTATGAGTAAAATAGCTACTAAAAAAACGGCTGGTATTTTAGGTGATGATTTAGCGGTAAATGCCCAAAAAGCTTCAGGGTTTGCATCTACAAGAGAACTTCCTGTTTTATGGGCTATTAGTAAAGGTTCTTTTATTAATAAGCTGATTATTTTACCTATTGTTTTTTTACTTAGTGCTTTTGCTCCTTGGATGATTGTTCCTATACTGCTCATTGGTGGAGTCTATTTAGCTTATGAGGGTGCTGAAAAGATTTATGAGTACTTTGTACCACACAAAAAACATAGAGGAGATAGACCTCCACCAAATGCATCTAAAGAAGAGATTCTAGAACATGAAAAGGTGAAGATAAAGTCTGCTATCGTCACAGATTTTATCTTATCAATTGAAATCATCATCATCGCACTTGGAACTGTTATGGAGCAGTCGCTTATTATACAGATTCTTGTTGTATCACTTATAGCATTTTTAGCAACTGTAGGTGTCTATGGTCTTGTTGCATTGATAGTTAGAATGGACGATTTTGGATATAAAATCATGCAGATAGATAATGGCAAAAATAGACTTACAAAAAAAATTGGACAATTTCTAGTAAATGCTCTTCCTTGGGTTATAAAATCTTTAACAATTATCGGAACATTAGCTATGCTTTTGGTTGCTGGAGGAATTTACGCACACAATATCCATCAAATTGGTGATTTTTTTAGTTTTTTACCGTCAATGCTAGGAGAGTTTATCATTGGGCTTATTGTTGGAGTTTTGGCATTGTTGGGGATGATGGCTTATAAAAGACTCAAGCCTATTCATCCCTAAACAAATTGCCATATATAGAAAGATTTTGTCTCAGGATGCTAATCTCGTGATTTTTCAACCCCTCTTCTATCCACTCTTTTATATCTTGTGGAAAATTATCGATAAAAGGGGCAAATAACTTATCTTTTTCTTCTTTATTTATACGATTGTTTTCAAAAAGTTCATTGACATGTCCAATTATCGTCATATCTCTTAACTCTCTTACCTTGCAAATCTCTTCAATGCTTTTATCAGTTTTTATCAAATCAAGAGTTTGTATATATGTTTTACTAAGCTCTTTTACAGGTTTTGATCCACTCTCTTTTAACTTTTTACAAAGCTCTAAAAAGTGATCTCCATATTTTTCTAGCTTCATCTCTCCAACACCTGATATCTTTAAAAACTCCTCTTTTGTTGCGGGAAGCTTATTTGATATCTCTATAAGTGTTTTATCACTAAAAACTATGTATGGAGGTACTTCCTCAGCTCTTGCTAACGCGGTTCTAAGCTCTCTAAATTGTTCAAAAGTTTCATTTACAACACTCTCTTGTTTATACTCTTTGTACGATTTTTCTAACTCAAGGCTAGATGCATCTATCTCAACTGTTCTCTCTTTTTTTAGTATCTCTTTGCCGATATTTGTCGTTTTAAGGGTTCTGTACTCGCCATCAATTTCTACAGCTTCTATATCGAGAAGTTTATCTGTTATGCTTCCCCACTGCTCTTTGTTTAAGTCAGCTCCGATGCCATATACTGATAACTTATCATGTCCAAAATCTAAAACTCTTTTTACTTTTGCACCTCTTAGTATATCTATGATATAAGTTTGTCCAAACCTCTCACCCGATCTTAAGATAGCAGATAAAAATTTCTGAGCTGGAATTGTGATATCTTTATATATTCTATCTCCGCCTAGACAGTTATCACAAACATTTCCACACTCTGGCACATCATCATCAAAGTATTTAGCAATCACCTGATGACGACACTTTGATGATACACAAAATCTATACATTTGGTCTAATTTTTTATAGTTATTTCTCTTATATGTAGAGTCTGGAAGTTCATCGATAAATCTTTTCTTGCCAATCTCATCAGCCTTTGAAAATAGAAGCAAAACATCAGCTTTTAACCCATCTCGTCCTGCTCTTCCTATCTCTTGAGAGTAATTTTCCAAAGTTTTGGGCATAGAGGTATGAAGCACAAATCGGATATTACTCTTATCTATCCCCATACCAAAAGCGATAGTTGCTACTATGATTTTTATGCTTTCATCTTTAAACTTTTTAAATATATCATCTCTTTGATTTGCTGGTAGCCCTGCATGATAGGCTAAAGTTTCAAAACCTATACTATTTAAGTATGTCGAAACCTGCTCTGTCTCTTTTCTTGTAAAACAGTAAACGATACCACATTCACCTTCATGTGTTTTTAAAAACTTTCTTATCTGGTCTTTGCCATTTCCTAGCCGTTTTTGACTTCTGATAATGAGATTTGTTCTTTGTAGTTTTGATCTTGAAATATTATTTGTATCAATCGAGAGAGTTTTTAGTATATCTGCTTCAACCTCTTTTGTCGCAGTTGCTGTAAAGGCGGTGATAGGAGTGTGTGGAAAATTTGTTTTCAAAAACTTTAATTTTCTATAATCATCCCTAAACTCATGCCCCCACTCACTCACACAGTGTGCTTCATCGATAACAAAAAAGTTAATATTTACAGATCTTAATTGCTGTAAAAAATACTCTGATGTAAATCTCTCAGGAGCAATATATAAAAATCTTAACTCTCCATTTAAGAGTTGGCGATAAATTTCATTGTTCTCTTCGTTTGAGTTTATCGAACTTATCATACTTGCGCTGATACCATTGACCCTTAAATTTGCCACTTGGTCTTGCATAAGAGCAATAAGAGGAGATATAACAACCGTTGTACCCTCCATCATAAGAGAAGGAAGTTGGTAAATAAGAGATTTGCCACTCCCAGTTGGAAGTATAGTCAAAAGATCTTTTTTTTGTAAAATATGCTCAATCGCCTCTTCTTGAATAGGTCTAAAAGAGTCAAAGCCAAAATGTTTTTTTAATATATCTAGTTTTGTCATGGTTTTAAATTGTATCACATACTAAGTTATAACACGACTTGTTCCATCCCCTTTTGGGACAACTTTTATCTGCGAAAGTATTCTCTCCTTCAGTGCTTCCACATTTTTTTATATGACCAAAAAATCAGAAAGAGACTACAAAAAGAATCAAAATTAAGGCAGTAACTTTAAGCTAAGCTCTTCAAGATAGTCATGGTAATACTTAGTGGGAACGATACTAGTTTTCTAATTTCTCTTTCCTACTTTTCCAATCACTCATATGTATAGAAAGATAGTTATAAAATAGTCTGCTATGATTTGGATGTACCAAATGAGCCAATTCATGAAAGACAACATACTCGATGCACCTAGTTGGTTTTTGGATAAGAAGGCTGTTGAGATTGATATAGGATTTTGAAGCATTACAACTTCCCCATCTCGTTTTCATCTCTCTGATGGAAACATTTTTTATTGCTATTCCAACAACAGGTTGATATTTTTTTAATGCTTTTTGAAAGTGTATCTTGGCTTTATCTGTATACCAACTCTTTACAAGTTTCTCTTTGCGCCTAAAATCGTCTTTATCCCTTACAGATAGATAGAGATACCCTCGTTGTAGTTTTACACATTCGTGGGTACTTTCTATGACTTTCAGCCTATAGTTTCTACCAAGATAGAGAAAGTTTTCACCACTCACATACTCTTTGGACTCTTTTTGTTGATGCTCTTTAAAATAGGCTATCTTTTTATCTATCCATTTCTCTCTTTTTTTGAGTACTACAGCGATATGTTCTTTGCTTGTTTTTGTTGGTGCTGTGAGGATAACTTCACAATTTGGCTTGACTTTGATGTTGATACTTTTTACATCTTTTTTGATGATATGCACTTGCATCAGTAGTTATTTATCCCAATACTTCGGATAGTGGCTAAAAGTGTGTCTATCTCGTCAAATTTCAACCCATAGTCATCTTCCAATACCCAAAAGATATCATCTAGTTTCCCCTCGATAAGATTTTTAACATCGTTATTGTGTTTCCAATCAGGTTTTTTAGAGACCTCTCTAAAGATAGCATCTATCTCCAAAACTGTATCGGTAAGCACTCCTTTATCAGTAAGCACATCTTGTAAGTTATCATAAAATGCTTTTTTATGGATATTTCCTCGTATCACTTCGGGATAGGTGTCATCTTCATCTGTCTTTTGTGTTAAAAGAAGTTCTCTTATATCTTTGGCATATTGAAGTTTTTGTTCTTCTGTTAGTCTTTTGTCTTTATACTCTTGGATAATCTCTGTGATACGCTGTGAGAGCTTTTCATAGTAAGCAGGGTTGGACTCTTTTTTCTCTGTTATAGTTGCCGTACAAGCACTAAGTATCGCATCAGCTCTAGCATTGTCGCCAACAACTCTCTCAATCTCTTCTTCAAAACTCTCATCAAAGATATTGACTAGTTTAGTAAGTTGATTGACTTCATCAGAAGAGATAAAAGTATCTAGTAACTTTTGCATCTGCTTTTCATACTTTCCAAAGTCCACTACTTCGTGGTATCGTATCTTGATAGCCTTTCTAAGTTCACTATAAAACTTCATCTTCTGCTTAAAGTGTGCTATCTCTATCTCAGAAAAAATCTCATCAATCTTATCAGAGGAGAGTGAAAGTTTCAAAGCCCTAGCATACTGTGATAAGTAGTCATAAAAAAGTTTTCTCTTCTCTTCATCTGCTAAAAAAATTTCATAACTCTCTTGGTCTTCTCTATTTTGTATAGATGAAAACAACTCTTCAAGATAGGTGTAAAAAGTTTTTACTTTGGCTATCTCATCTTTTATATCAAACACTGCTCCAGCTATATCCTCTTCATCAAAATCAGCCAACCCAGAGTAATCACTCAAAGCTCTGTCCAAATCTCCCAGCAATCCACGATAATCGATGATAAATCCATAATCCTTACCATCATAAAGTCTATTTACCCTAGCGATAGCTTGTAAAAGGTTGTGTTCTTTTAAAAGTTTATCGATGTACAGTACAGAAGCACGAGGAGCATCAAAACCTGTCAAAAGCTTGTCAACTACGATAAGAAGTTCTATCTCTTCGCCATGTATAAACTGATCTTTGACTTTATCGAGATACTGCTCTTCATCGCCATACTTTTTGAGGATGTTTTGCCAAGCAGCAGCTACATAAGCTTTGTTTTCCTCACTCTCATCGACTTGGCTATGCCCCTCTCTACAATCAGATGCAGAGATGACAAAAGCTGTCTTTATATCGCCTTCTTCTTCAAAAAGTTCATGATACTTCACTGCTTCATACTTGCTGTTTGTCGCTAACATGGCTTTAAAACCTGTACCTTGTATGTGGAATTTAAAGTGTTCATTTATATCTATCATGATAGCTTCAAGCCGTCTCTCACTAGAAGCCACTCTTTGAAACCTAGCCCACTTTTTTTTGAGATCTAGTTTTTGTTCATCGTTTAGGTTTTTAGATATTTTTTCAAATCGCCTATCTAATCCTTTTGGGTCGTTTATCCACTGCTCTACCATCCGCCCTTCATACAAAAGTGGCAAAACTGCTTTATCTTTTACAGCTTGATTGATAGTATAACGATGTATCTCTCCTCCAAACTTATCAAACGAACTCTTTTCTCTTTTTAAGAGCGGTGTTCCAGTAAACCCAAGATAACAAGCAGAAGTGAAAACTTTTCGCATATCTTTGTGCATATCTCCACCTTGGGAACGATGTGCTTCATCTACAAGTATAAAGATATTTGGGTCATCTAAGATAACTTTTTCTTTTTTGACTGTTTCAAACTTATGAACCAAAGTTGTGATAACACTCTTGCCTGATTGTAACAATTCTATGAGTTTATGCCCAGACATGGCACGATGGGCTTTTACTTCACTTGAACTAAAAGTAGTATGTATCTGATTATCTAAATCTTTTCTATCTGTAACGATGATGATTTTTGAGCCTACTATATCTCTTTTGATGAGTTTTGCAAGCATTACCATCGTCAAAGACTTTCCACTTCCTTGTGTATGCCAGATAAGCCCACCAGCTCTAACCCCTGTGTTATCGATAGTCTGTATGCAAGTCAAAATACTTTTGATAGCAAAGTATTGTTGGTATCTTGCTATCTTTTTTATCTTCCCATCAAAGATGATAAAAGCATGAAGAAGCTCTAACATCCTATCTTTAGAAAACATAGATACGATAGTGTTATCGAGTTTAGTAGGAGTTCTATCCTTGACAAAAACATTTATATCAAACTTCTTTTCCTCTTCCCAAAGAGCATAAAACTTTTCAGGTGTACCAGTAGTCGCATACTGTGGAGAGTGGCTGTTTCCTGCGAGGGTAATTTGTATGTATTTAAAAAGTGAAGGTATCTCTTTTTTACCTTGATTTCTAAGCATCTGAGAGATACCCTGTGCACTCTCTATGCTAGACTTTTTCAGTTCAATCACTCCAAAAGGGATACCATTGACAAAAAGCACGATATCAGGTCGTCTCGACCTTTGGCTCTCACTTTTAGTCACTCTATCGACTACAAACTCCTCTGTAAAGTGAAAAATATTGTTCTCTATATGGTCATAATCTATATATCGAAAAGAGAAACTCTTTTGTGCTCCATCTATCAACTCCTCTGTGTAGGAGTTTCCAAGAAGTAGCTGATCACTTATCTTTTGGTTGGCTGTCATAAGTCCCTCATTTAGTGAGACATCAAGGTCATCAACTGCTTTGGCAATATTTTTGGGAGAGAAGTTATAATTTGTACCTTTATACTCAAAAGCATTTATCTTTTGAAGTTGAGAGAGGAGGATATCTTTTAACACGACTTGGCTTGTACTACTTCTGTGCTGTTGTATCTCATCTTGAGAGATGAAAGTGTAGCCCATATTTTTTAGTAGTGATATGGTGTTTTGTTGTATTTGGGTTTCGCCTGTGTTTGGTGTCATGTTATCCTCTCATTTTTCTTATTCAAGTTTAGCATAGTAAGTTTACATATAAAAATTCTTATGTAATGTTAATGAATTAAATTTACATATAAAAATTCTTATGTAAACTTCCTCCCTATCCTTGCATATAAATATTTAAATATTTTTTAAATGCAAAGTGCTTATTTCGTTGGTATCCTGTTATCTCTATTAACATATCATTTTTTTCAAATTCCTTAACAAGCTTACTAGCCGTTTGATGAGTAACTTCTATAGCTTCCGCCATTTCACTTACGGTACTTATAGGGTTCTGATATAAAAATTCCAATAATTTTCCAGCATTATGTGCTCTTTTCCCAAAAGTCAACATGAGAGCATCCATCTCAGCTTTTAACTCTATAATTCTCTCAAATGTCACAACACCACTTTTGGCTGTCTCTATAACTGCTTCTAAAAAAAACTTTATCCATGAAGTCAAATCATTTTTTTCTCTAACATTTGTCAAAGAATCATAATAAATACTTTTATGCTTTTCTATAAATTCAGAGAGATAAAGTGCAGGTTTTTTGAGAAGACCATTACTAACCAAGTAAAGTGTTATCATGAGTCTACCGATACGGCCATTGCCATCTAAAAATGGATGTATAGTTTCAAACTGATAGTGTGCTATAGCTATCTTTATGAGGTGTGGTACTTGTATATTTTCATTGTGCAAAAAGTTTTCCAAATCTCCCATAAGTGCAGAGACTTCATCATGAGTAGGTGGTATAAATGAAGCTGTATTTAAACTAGCTCCTATCCAGTTTTGCGACTTTCTAAACTCTCCAGGCTGTTTACTCTCTCCTCGAACACTATCTAACAATATACGATGAACATCACGGATAAGCCTACTACTAAGTGGGATAGTATCTAGTTTTTCTATCGCATAGTTTATAGCTCTTATGTAGTTTTGTACCTCTTGCCAGTCATCTCTTTTTTCTGGGTCTATCTGATCTTTATCTACCAAAACTTCATCTATCTCGGTTTTTGTCCCTTCTATCTTACTTGAAGTATTTGCCTCTTTGGTGATGTGCATCCTGATAAATATATCAACATTTGGCACTATCATGGTAAGAGCATTGAGCTCACCCAACGCTCTAGTAGCATCTTCCAACATCGTATTTATCTGAGGGTCATCCCATGTAAAAGTAGTGTTGATAGTGGTTGGAGAGAAACTTTTGTATTGGTATTGGTTTTTGTATGTTCCTGATTTGAAGTTACTTATGTTCATAATAAAATCCTTGGTCTTTCTATGATTTTGGGAGAATTATAAGATTTATTCATACTTTACCCTTTAAAATTAATATTATATTCAAAATATGTCGATATACTAGTGTTCGAATTCAATACTTTATCAGTATGTGAATCAATCGAGTGTTTTAGTCGTTGAACCAGCGTAGCAAATCAACGACTGACTATTTTAGTTTTTCTATACACATGCTTTTTTCCCACATTGGCGATTTTTTTATTTTTCCTATACTATTATCTGCTTGATAACAAGTGATAAATTCTCCTTTTAATGTACCATTACTTGACAAAGACATTCTTACGACTACCACAAATTCTTCAAACTCAAATGCAACTCTTGAAGCTGGTTCATAGCATCGTTTATATTTATTCCACCCTTGGTATAGTTTTGCACTTTCACTTTTTAAAGTTATAGCAACCCAACTTAATCTCTCTGCTCTTACTGTCGAAAAAACATCTTTTTTCCCATCTCTATTGCTACTCTCAAAACATACATGTTTAAATTTTCTCTTTGCAAAGTAGACTGGTATACCATCACAAGTTATAAGTGGTTTTTTACAATACTGTTCTTCAAAATATACTTGATATTCATCTTGAGAAGCTAAAGATAATAAGTCTGGGACCATTAAAGCCCTCCACTTAATCTGATTTTAAAAATATTAAATTTAGTTTCATCACCATAGGTAGGTGCAATCTCTTTAGCTCTTAATTTTTCAATATGCAGTATGATATTTCTTTTTGCTTGATTAGAGACTATTTTATCATTAAGCTTTGCACTTGTAGCACCTAACAACAAATCTGTCAATTGTATTAAAACAACTTCTTTAGAGGGCAGTGCTTGTATCTGTTCTATATAAGAGTTTTGATATTGATTTGTTAATATTTTTTTTAACACGGTTAATCTTGTTAAATCACGATTTTTTTTCATATCAAAAAAGATTTTATAACTATTAAAATCACTAATCCACTTATGTAAAAGTTGATAATAAAACTTATAAAATCCTAGCTCTTTATCCTCTTCATGATATGACCAAACAACCTTTTTGGGATCTACCATGATAGATCTAAAACGCATCTGCATCCCATATGAAAAAAATAAATTTATAAGCTCTATGTAAAATTTCTCTTTAGTGGTAGTAACTTTTGTCCATTTAATTTCTCCCCAACAGTTGTGCTTTACTCTCAACTCTTTTATTTTTGTTTTTATTTCTTCTCTTAATTGCTTTTCAATCCATAAGCTACCTATGAACATACATTGGTTGCTATCTTTTTTTGATGTAAATAAATCATGTAAAGTCTCATCACAATATATATCAATATCCATAAATTATCTCCATTTTTCTTTATTATACACTTTTATATCACGGCTCTTACTTTCCCCGTCAATAGCATCTGCATTAATCCTTTTTTCTGTTCTTTTAAACTTTCAAGCTCTTTTTTCAGTAGTTCTATCTCTTTGTCTGCTGTGGTTAGAACTTGGGCTATCTTTTGTTGTTCTTGTTTTGCGGGGAGTTTGATTTTTAGATTTTTAATATCACCACTATTAACAGCAGTAAAAGTCGAACCTTGAGAATATTTTTTCCATTTCTCTTCATACATAACTAAAAAATGATATAAAAAACCATTACCATCATTAGGTCTTATAGCACAAACACCACGACCAATACAAGCATTATGTAATGATTTTGAAACTGCACCAACAGGAGCTCTAACAGTCATGATAATATCACCAATATTACATTCTTTTGTTTTTTCAGTTGTATATATTCTTGGTATCGTCTTTCTATTTTTACAATCTGCATTACCTTGTATTAAAGGTATACCTATCTTCTCTTCATTGTATGAATTTGAACTTGGAGATTGTCCCATGATTATTTTAGCCACATCCCTTAAGTTCACTTCTTCCCACGCCTCATCAAACCCAGAAAACCTCACTTCCCCACTAAGTAACTTTTGCATCAAACCCTTTTTAAGTCTCTCTTTTACCTTTATGAGTTTTTCTTGCTTGGAGATAGCATCATCCCAAGTGATAAGGATTTGGGCTATTGTTTGTTGTTCTTTTAGGGGAGGAAGAGGGAATATAAACTTTCTAAATTCTTTGAAATGAACTCTTTTCTTTTCTTCAAGACTTCCAATAGCCATACGGTTATAATAAAACATGATTTTTTCAGATTTAAAATAAGCATAAATATAGTCAATATCTACAATATTCTCATCTACATTAAAAATATTGTAATATGACGAAACCTTCAATTGAATATTATTTTTATATAAAGCTAATGCCCCAAACCTTAAGTTCATAGGATTATATGCAAAGTCACTAGTTTCAACCAATTTGTAAGCATCAACAGTATCTTTTACTAAATGTTCTCTTTTGTATTGTGCAGGTTTTGGAATAACCCCACTTTCAATCGTCAAGCTACCTAAACTTACTTTTTCATCATTACAATAAATAATTTTTTCGTCAATAAAAGATGATAATTCAGTTTCTTCCCAATCCTCAGGCACCACCCCAACTTTAGTCTGCTTATACCCACTAGGCACATCTACCATCACTACAGTCCCAACTCTTCTAAGTAGCTTTTCATCTCTGCTTTGACTTTGGCTAATTCATCTTCTATTATGATGATCTCTTTTTTAGTTGCTTCTATATCCACAGGCTCTTCCTCTTCAAAGGTATCAACATATCTTGGTATATTTAGGTTGTAGTCATTTTCTTGTATCTCTTCTAGTGTGGCAACATGGCTATACTTCTCTATTTCGGCTCTTGTCTGGTAAGTAGTGAGTATCTTTTGTATATGTGCTTCATCTATGCTATTTTGGTTTTTATCTTTGTTAAACTCACGACTTGCATCTATGAAAAGTACATCTTTGTTTTTTCGTCCTCGTTTAAAGATAAGTATCGTAGCTGGTATGCCTGTACCAAAAAAGAGATTTGAAGGAAGTCCTATGACAGCATCTAGTAAGTTGTCATCAATGATGGCTTTTCTTATCTTGCCTTCACTAGCTCCTCGAAACAGCACACCATGAGGCAGTACCACACCCATGCGACCATTAACATTGAGACTTGCCAACATGTGAGAGACAAAGGCATAATCTCCCTTACTTTTTGGAGGCAGTCCATACTCAAACCGTCTATACTTATCTTCAGCCAACTCCTCAGCTCCCCACTTATCCAAGCTAAATGGAGGATTTGCCACGACTACATCAAACTTCATCAGATGGTCATTTTCTAAATGTAGTGGATTTCTTAGCGTATCGCCCCATTCGATTTTGGCATCGTTTACTTCATGCAAAAACATGTTCATCTTGCTTAGTGCTTGGGTTTGTCCATTTCGCTCTTGTCCATAGAGTGCAAAGTTATGGTTTCCTACCTCTTTACTTGCCTTGATGAGAAGCGAACCCGAACCACATGTAGGATCATAGATACGATCTCCCTCTTTGGCTTCAACAAGTTTAGCCAAAAGTGTAGAGACAGCACTGGGAGTAAAAAACTCTCCCCCTTTTTTCCCTGCATCACTTGCAAAGTGGGCGATGAGATACTCATAAGCATCACCGATGACATCATTGCCCACAAGATGTGAGGGTCTTAGATCTAACCTAGAGTCTGAAAAGTCCTCAAGCAAGTTTTTAAGCAGGGAATTTCGCTCTTTTGTTTTACCTAGCTTGACCTCAGAGTTAAAGTCCACATTTCTAAAGATACCCTCTAGTTTTTCGCTGTTGTCCTCTTCTATCTTCATCAAAGCTTTGTTGATGACTTCTCCAAGATTGTCAGCCTCTTTATGTTTTAAAAGATACTCAAAAGTGCAACTCTCATCTAGTACAAACTTTTCTCTTTTGAGACTTCGCTCTACCCGTTCTTGATTGTCCCCATACTTTGCCTTTAACTCTTCAAGTTTTTCTTTGTAAAAGTCAGAGAGATACTTCACAAAAAGCATCGTCAAAACATAGTCTTTATACTCACTACTATCCATTGTTCCTCGAAAGGTATCACAGGCTTTCCAGACGATGTTGTTGATAGTATCTTGGTTAGTTTTTTGCATGAGGGTTTTCCTTTGTTTGTTGTATCATTGTATCTAGTAACTCTTTAGATAGATTTACTTTTTTTTCTTTTAATTTTTCTAGTAAATGTATCTCTTTTTCTGATAGTTTTAAGTATGCCACTAAGTCTTTTTGTACTTGTATCGGAGGTAGCACTACATCTATATCATTTAAGTCTGTTGTCTTTACCATAGGTATGGTAGTGCCTTTTATCTTCTTTTTTAAAGGTCTTTGCACCTCTGATGAGTTTAGGTAGTAGGCGAGATACTCTGCATCTATCATCGTATCGTCTTTGAGCCTGATGATGCTCATAAGTGATGGCACGATAAGTCCTTTGCTATCCTCATCTATATATACAGCTTGTATAGGTGCTCTTAGTCGTACTACTATATCCCCAACTTGACTAATATAACTACTATCTAACTCCTCACTAGCCATAAATGCATCTATATAGTCACTATCTAACGATGTAGAGTTGTTAAATGCTTTGAGTGATAACAGTTTATAGTGTATCTGCACATCATCATAGGTCGCTGCTTTTTTACGGTGCAGTACGAGACCTGTTTTGATGGTACATATATAGCTTAGTTTCACTAGTAACCTTTCTCGTTATTTTGTTTACAAGCACAATAATACATTATTCATTGTCGCACGTCAAGTTATATGTACTATTTCACATATAGACAAATAGACAATATAAATTACTTTTTGTAACACTTGGCAAATTATTTGATTTTTTTTCTTATCCATTGTTATATATATTCATTCTATGTTTACCCAATGTTATACAACATCGCCATTGTTAACTAACTACTTCATAAAATTTGAGCCCTTTCTGACAATAAGGGCTCAAAAACTCTTCAAAACTTCACTTTGTACTTTGGATAATGTTTATGTGGTTAGAAATAGGTTGGATTTGATAAATATGATTTTTGTAAAAGTACCTTAAATATCGTTATAGTGGGACTTTGTAGGATGCATGTAAAGTAAGTGGCCGGGAGAGGGAGATTCGAACTCCCGGAGGTATGACCCTCGCTGGTTTTCAAGACCAGTGCATTCAACCGCTCTGCCATCTCCCGACAATGTAAAAAGTATGGAGGCGACACCCGGATTTGAACCGGGGATCAGAGCTTTGCAGGCTCCTGCCTTAGCCACTTGGCTATGTCGCCCTATCGCCTCGTTTTATTTATAAAAAACAAGTGGTGCCCGGGGCCGGACTTGAACCGGCACAGCTGCAATAGCCGGGGGATTTTAAGTCCCCTGTGTCTACCAATTCCACCACCCGGGCTTATTTTGGCACCAATATTTTTCTCTTTTTATGGAGCGGGAGACGAGGATCGAACTCGCGACCCCGACCTTGGCAAGGTCGTGCTCTACCGCTGAGCTACTCCCGCACATCATAAAAGAGCGAGAATTATAACCAAAATTATATTAATTGTAAAGGCTTTTTGATACATTTTTTTAAAAAGATAGTATCATGATACAAAGAGGTTGATATGAAAAAGTTTTTGTTGGTGTCTTTTTTGATTTGTTGTACACTTTTTGCAGATATTAACACCACCAAGAAAGAGCTTGATTTTAGAGAAAAAATTACAAATAGTTATCATGGTTTTCTAAACAATATTGATTGTTATATAGCAGATTATGAAGACATCAATCAAAGCAACTATAAAAAAATTAGTAAAAATAAACTTTATCTAATCTTCTCTTTTAAAAATTCTAAGGATAATCCTCTTCAAAAGAATCTCTATCTTAAAGCCAATATAAGACTTCCACAAACCCAAAAAAAGTTAGAGATTACGCTAAGCAAACAGACGATAAATGACATGGACAATCAAAATATAGATGCAAACAATGAACGAGCTCTTGAAGATGAAAAACTCCATGTTGGATTCAAATACTATCTCTACAAAGAACGATATAGTATCATCTTTGCAAAACTAGGATTTAGGCTACACTCTCCTTTTGGAATCTATGGAGAATTTGCTATGCAAAAAAGCTATTTTTATCATACATTGCAAACTATTCTTGAGAGTAATATCTACTACTATATAAACAAAGATTACATAAAAGCATCAGCAGCAATCACATTTTTTAAACCTCTAAGCGATACTTATATCCTTGAGCAGAAAAATGAAGTTTTATTGGACTATGAGTCAAAATCAAGAAAGCTCAAACAGACGCTTAGACTCTATCATTTTATTAATACTAAAACTAGGATGCAGTATCAGCTTACCTATGCTAGTTTTGACGATGATGTATGCAACTTATGCCAAGATTGGTACGGTGCAAATATAAACTTTCATCACAATGTTAAAAAATGGCTCTTTTTTGAAGTCATACCACAGGTTTTAAAAAGAAGAGAAAATAGTTTTGAATTTGAAAAAATAGTCACAATCAACTTTGGTATCACATTCTCAAAATAATATCTTTTCGATATACTTTTATAATTAAACAGACGGATAAACATATGATACAACTAACAAATCTTAGCAAAAGCTTTGGTGGACAAACTCTTTTTCATCACCTCAACCTCAAACTTTCACCAAACCAAAAGATAGGGCTAATTGGTCGAAATGGTTCGGGAAAATCAACACTTTTTAAAATCATCTTAGGAGAGGAGAGTTATGATGATGGAACATTAAGCATCCCAAAAAATTATAAGATAGGCACACTTCGTCAGCATCTGCACTTTACAAAAAAGAGTGTAACACAAGAGTGCGCACAAGTTTTATCACAAGAGGAGCAATATAATTTTTATAAAGTAGAAAAAATCCTTTTTGGGCTTGGGTTTTCAAGTGAAGATTTGGAAAAAGATCCTTTGAGTTTTTCTGGTGGGTTTCAGATTCGTATCAATCTTGCTAAACTTTTGGCAACTGAACCAAATATGCTTTTGCTAGATGAACCTACCAACTATCTTGATATCCTTTCACTTAGGTGGCTTAAAAAGTTTATTCGCTCGTTTAAAGGTGAAGTGATACTCATAACTCATGACCGTGAATTTATGGATAGTGTTACTACTCATACCATGGGATTACAGAGAAAAGGTTTACATATTATAGAGGGTGGGACTTCAAAATACTATGAAACATTGGCTCTTCAAGATGAAACTTATGAAAAAACTCGCCAAAATCAAGAAAAAAAGAGAAAAGAGTTAGAAGATTTTGTCGCACGAAACAAAGCAAGAGCTTCAACAGCAGCTCTTGCACAGTCAAAAGCAAAAGCTTTAGAGAAGATGGAGGATATGCAAAGCTTAGAAGATGAGGCGAGTTTATCGTTTAACTTTAACTATAAACAAACTCCTGCAAAAGTAACACTAAAAGCGGAAAATTTAGGTTTTGGATACAATCAAGACCAACCTCTTTTTCAAAACCTCTCATTTGCACTAGAAAACGGAAAATGTCTCGCTATCATTGGTAAAAATGGTAAAGGTAAATCAACTCTGCTTAACTACATTGCAAAAGAACTCCCCCACCAACAAGGGCAAATTACTATGCATCCATCAACTAGCATTGCACATTTTGGGCAAACAAATATCGAAAGATTAAATGTAAAAAATAGTGTAAGCCAAGAGATAAATTCTGCTGTTAAGAGTATGAATATCTCACAAATCCGAGCCATCTGCGGAACTATGATGTTTTCAGCAGATGCAGCCGATAAAAAGATAGAGATCCTCTCAGGTGGGGAGAGAAGTCGTGTCATGCTTGGAAAGATTATCGCAACTCCTGCAAATCTTCTACTTTTGGATGAGCCAACAAACCACTTAGATATGCAATCTATCGATGCTCTTTGTGATGCAATAGAGTCATTTTCAGGATCGGTTATCATGGTAACTCACTCTGAAATGTTGCTTAGAAGATTAGCAGATGCTCTTGTTATATTTCACAAAGATGGGGCAGTATATTTTGATGGAAGTTATAATGATTTTTTAGAAAAGATAGGTTGGGAAGAGGAAGAACAAGAGTCATCATCCAAAAAAACAAAACCAAAGATAAACCACAAAGAGCAGAAAAAACGACGCTCAGAGCTTATCCAAGCTAGAAGCAAAGAGAGTGCATCCCATAAAAAAGAGTTAAATTTTTGCGAAGAGCGGATTATAAAACTAGAAGAGGAGCAAGAAATTGAAAATGCTAAATTGATCAAAGCCTCAACAGATGGAGATAATCAAGCTATCATGGAGTTATCAAAAAATGTATCAAAGATAGATAGTGAGATAGAAAAACTCTTTGAACGGCTAGAGTTTGCAAGTGAAACTCTAGATGCAATTTCGCAAAAGTATGAAAAGATGTTGAAAGAGTTATAAAACCATTTTAACTGACTCTTCCTTTTTAAACTGCTCAAAAATCATATGACGATCATCATCATTGTGAACCAAAAGTGAGATATTATGGCTTTGGTATTTTCCATTTTTACTATTATTTGATTTTTTTATAGTGTGTTCTCTCTCACCTAAAATAGAAGCTGCTATAGGACTTATCTCCAAATGAGACTCAATAATCACTTTATAGTTCCATCTGCATGGATATGTAAGTTCTACTTTTTTATCATCTAATGAAATCACCGCTTTTTCCTCCGCTTTTTGATTCTAGTTGGATATCAGAGATAACCATTGATTTGTCAATCGCTTTTGCCATATCATATATCGTCAAAAGTCCAACACTAACACCCATTAATGCTTCCATCTCTACGCCTGTTTTTCCGCAAAGTTTCGCTTTTACCTCTAGTTTGAAGCCTGGAAGTGAAACTATCTCTTCTATATCACACTTTACCGATGTTAGCATCAATGGATGACACATCGGGATAAGTGAGCTTGTACTCTTTGCACCCTGTATAGCTGCAATGACTGCTGTTTGAAGTACAGGACCTTTTTTGGTTTGGTTGCTCACTATCATATCATAAGCTTTTTGGCTCATACTTATCTTTCCACTTGCAATTGCTACTCTTGTTGTCTCATCTTTATCTGAGACATCAACCATCTTTGGTCTATCATTTTCATCTAGATGTGTTAATTTCACCATTTACCTTTTGTTTTCTT
>JAMONX010000154.1 GCA_027066435.1 Campylobacterales bacterium | reverse complement strand
AGTTGACTTTTAGAAAATCTAAACTTAATAAAGAAAACATTATAATCAATAAAATTAATAATGATGGAGAGTGTTAAATGTATAAGTATTCTTTAGTTTTACTAGCAGCATCTGCTGTTTTGTTTAGTGGATGTGGTGAGGGAGAGTGTTGCCAAAGTGGTGAATTAGCTCCAGTTGCAGTAATCGCTGGATTGACTAATGGTTCTTTCACCGGAACTAGTTTTCCTTTGAGTAGGACAGGTAGCAGTGATTCCGATGGTACTACAGTTGCAGGTGATGATATATGGACAGTAGATGGTGGGGAGGTACCTGCTGGTCATATACTCTCTGAAGGAACTCATAATGTATGTTTAACTGTTACAGATGATGATGGATATACAAATCAAACTTGTGGAACGGTTATAATAACTGCGGTTGGAAATGTTAGACCAGTAGCTAGAGTTGGTGTCCCTAATACTAAGTGTGAGCCGGGTAATCCAGTTAGTATAAATAGTGCAGGAAGTGGAGACACGGATGGTTCTATTAGCTCTTATAATTGGAATCAACCTATTGGTAATGTGGCTAATGGTCAAGTTACTTGCCCTGCATATGGTCAATCTTTAAATGTTTGTTTGAAAGTTACAGATAATCAAGGCTTAGAAAGTTTGCAAGTTTGTGAATCTGTTAATGCAGTAGAGGCACCAACTACAGTTGTGCCTGTAGCAATTATAGAAAAAGGTGATCCTACTGGTGATGATGGTCAATATTTTGTTTGCTCTAATGTCCATGATGGTGATAATATTATTACTATAGCTGGCGATTACCCTTATGGTAGCAATATACCGAAAGATATTAAAGAAGTTACTTGGAGTTATACATATTTTAAAGCAGATGGCACAATAGAAGATGGACCAAATGTAAAGACACAGTCACAATATAACGGTGACGGTGGTCATGCTGATGGAAGTTGTGTAAAATGGTTTCACTTAAATGATGATGTCTCGACTATATCGCTTAGTGTTACAGTTGAAGATAATGATGGAGAGACAAGCTCAAAATCATATCTTTATACTAAAGCTACTGATGCGTTAGTAGAACAATAATCAAGTAAGTCCCAAATATTTGGGACTTAAACTAACCCAAAGCAATCTCTAAAACCTCTTCAATTCTAGAAACCCCTACAATCTCCATAGACTCTTTTACAATATCAGGAATATCATCTAAATCTCTCTCATAATTCTTCTGTGGAATAATGGCAGTCTTGATTTTTGCCTTATGAGCTGCTATTAACTTCTCCTTAAGTCCTCCAATTGGAAGTACTTTGCCACTTAGAGTTAACTCTCCTGTCATAGCAACATCCGCTCTAACTTTTTTTTCTGAAAATATCGAAGCGATTGCAGTAGCCATAGCAATTCCCGCACTTGGTCCATCTTTGGGTGTTGCACCTTCTGGTACATGGACATGAAGGTCAAATCTTCTATAGATTTCATTTGTTTTTGGTGAGATATCTTTCTCTTTCTCTTTTTCACTTTTAGGGATATTTGCGATATCTATTGGTAGTTGTTTTTCGTCGATAAGGACTTTTACAACACTTCCGGCAATTTTTACAGACTCCTTCATCACATCACCCAAACTTCCTGTGAGTTGTAAGCCACCTTTTCCTTCTATCTTTATAACTTCTATTTTTAAAACATCTCCACCAACACTAGTCCAAGCAAGTCCATTTACGATTCCAATTGAGTTAGCTTTATCTTTTTCATCGATTGAAAAGACCTCTTTATCTAAAAATGTCTCTATATTTTTGACTGTTACAGAAACTTTTAAAACTGAGCTATCTTCTAGTATTATCTTTGCAACTTTTCTAAGCACTTGGGCGATTTTTCGGCGAAGATTTCTTACTCCTGCTTCTCTTGTGTAGTTTGATATAAGAAGTTCAAGTCCTGCTTTGTTTATATTGAACTCTGCATTTTTAAGTCCGTGTTTTTTAAGCTCTTGAGGGATTAGGTATTTTTTTGCTATTTGATACTTTTCATCAGGTGTGTAAGAACTTACAAATATAAACTCCATACGATCTCTTAGAGGTGCTGGTATGTGGGCTACTTGATTTGCAGTTGCTATGAAGATAACCCGACTAAGGTCAATGTTAAAGTTAAGATAATAGTCTCTAAACTCTTTGTTTTGTTCGGGATCTAGTATCTCTAAAAGTACAGCTGTAGGGTCACCACGCTGACTTCTTGATACTTTGTCAATCTCATCTAGTACGATAACAGGATCCATCTCTTTTGCTTCTATCAATCCTTGTACAATTCGCCCAGGCATTGCTCCGATATAAGTTCTTCTATGACCTCGAAGTTCATTTACATCTTCAAGACCACCAAGTGCTATACGAATAAGCTTTCTTTTTAATGCTTTAGATATGGAGTTTGCAAGAGAAGTTTTACCAACTCCTGGAGGTCCAGCAAAACATAAAATTTCCCCTCTATCATCTCTATCTTTTATGCCTCGTTTCTCTTTTAACTCTTTTACAGCAAAGTACTCTTCAATTCTCTCTTTAGGTTTCTCTAGTGAGTAGTGATCTGCATCTAGCTGTTTTTTAACTTGGTTTATATCTAATTTTCTTTTTGAAAACTTTCCAAATGGAATCTCCAAAATCCAATCAAGATAACCTTGTATAAGGTTTGCATCTGCTGAATCTGGATGCATCCTTGCAAATCTATCTAACTGTTTATTCGCCTCTTTGTAAGCATCTGCACTCATAAAAGATTTTTTATCTTCTAATTTTTTGCGATACTCTTCAATCTCTTCATCTCTTTGTCCATCGTGTCCTAACTCTTGTTGTATCTGTTTTAATTGTTCTTTTAGAAAATACTCTTTGTTTACTTTTTCGATTCTTGAGTGTACTTTTGATTTTATCTCTCGTTGGAGTTTGTTTGCATTAATCTCTTCTGTGATGTACTCAATTAGAGTAAAAAGTCTCTCTTGTAAATCTATATCTACAAAGAGTTTATAACTTTGCTCTTTTTTAAGTTTTATTGTGCTTGCTATAAGATCTACAATTCTATTTGCTTCATGATTGTCTTCAATTGTTTTTAATAAATCAGGAGGAAACAAATCACTACTTGTTGAAAGAGTTCGTACTTTTTCTTTTAAAATTTCTAAAGTTGCATTGACTTTTAGTTCATTGTATGGAAGTATGTCAAGTGTTCCTACAACCGCTGTTAATGGGTCGTTGCTTATTTGCTCTAGTACTTGACCTTTTGCTAAACCTTGAAAGAGTATCTTTGTTCTACCATCTGGAAGTGTCACTTTTCGCATAACCGAACCTATAACACCGCACTCATAAATAGAATCAAAACTCCTCTCACCTTCAAGCCCATCTTTTGAAGGAAGAACTATTACTAAAGAGTCATTCTCTAAAGCTAAATTTGCAGCATCTACATTTTTTGGATCTGATAAAAAAATTGGTGCTATCATAAAGGGATATAAAAATATATTATCCTCAACAATTACTGGTAAAGTCGTTGGAAAATCTCCATAATTACTTAGTTGCATCTGTGTTTATCCTTATCTTAATCAAAAAACTTGCCAAGCATGCTCTTTTTAGAGAGGTCTATCTCTGTATCTTTAAGCCAAGAAGAGGAGATTTTTTCTTCATAAATCTTTGCAGCTTTCTCTTTTCCTGTTCTATTATAAAGAGTAGCGATATCACGGTTAAGTGAAAGTTCTGCAAGATATAGTCTTGTTAGCATAGTATTTACTTTTGGGTTATATGAAGAGTTTGGAAATTGTGAAAGATACTCATTTGCCCCTTTTATGGTGTCTAATATAAGCTTTTGATCTCGTTTTGCTTTTTTTAATGATGCAAAGTTTGATTTTAATTTTAGATATTTTAGATACTCAACATTTGTGCTTTTTGCATATCTTTTGATATAAGTATCTATATAAAATCGTGCCATTAAGTGTTGCTCATCTTCGCTGTGTGCTCTTGCAAGTATAAGTAAGGCACTCTCAAGTAGAGGAGATGCAACATGCTCACTTGATAGAGATGCATAGGCATCATCTGCCTTGTCAAGCTCTCCACTTCTGATATTTTTTATAATTTGGTTATACCAGTGTGCTGCTGGTTTATTGAAACTTTCGTCAATTTTTTCACTTTTATTTGCACAGCCAGAAAATAGTAGCAGTGTAAATAGTAGTAAGGCAAAACTTTTTAAGTGCATTTTTTGCTCCGTTTTCTTTTAATTCTAGCGAAGTTATTGTTAAAATATGTCGATATTAGATACAATGAGACAAAGGAAATGTTTGATGAAAATTAAAGTAGTTGCTCCGATATTTGGTTTTGAAAATATTGGAGAAGTTGAACTTTTTGAAATTGATGATTTTTTTACAAAGATTGAGCATGGAGATATCTCTTTTACTCTTATAGACCCTTCAAAACTTAGGACTTATAGTTTTGAAATCCCTCTTTATTATAAAGAACTTTTGAAGATAGATGCAAGGGATGATATAAAAGTCTATAATTTGATTACAGTTTTTTCTGATATCGAAAAATCGACTGTAAATTTTGCAGCTCCAATAATTGTAAATGAAAAAGAAGGTTTACTTGTTCAGGTTGCATTGGACGAAGTGAAGTATAAAGAGTTTGGCTTAAGTGAGTCAATATCAGAGTATTTAGGATGAGTATATGAAAATAACAATTATCGGTACAGGTAAAATGGCAGAAGCTATAATCAAGGGTGCTTGTCAAAAATTTGAGATAGAAGTAGTAGCTAGAGATGAGAAAAAACTAGAAGAGTTAAAAGAGAAGTATAGTATAAAAACTATGCATCTTGATGACTCTTATGACATAGAAGCAAAAGTAATTATTCTTTGTGTTAAACCATATGCTATGAGTGAAGTTGCAAAAAAGTTTAGAGGCAAAGCAAATGTTCTTCTCTCTGTTTTGGCAGGAACTAAACTAGACTCTTTAAAAGAGGAGATATCTTCATACTACTATATTCGTATCATGCCAAACCTCGCAGCTGCATATGGTAAATCTATGAGTACACTTTGTGGAGATGAAGCTTTTAAAAATGAAGCATTGGAAATTTGTAATAGCTTTGGAAAGTCTTTATGGTTAAAGAGTGAGAGAGAGATTGACATCGCTACTGCAGTTGCTGGAAGTGGTCCTGCATTTTTAGCACTTGTGGCAGAAGCTTTGAGTGATGGTGCAGTAAAAGAAGGATTGGGACGAAAAGAGGCAAATATCTTAGTGCAAGGTTTGTTTGACGGATTTGTTCCACTTCTAGATGCAATGCATCCAGCACTTTTAAAAGATGATGTTATGAGTCCAGGTGGTACAACGGCTGCTGGATATGCAGCATTAGAAGAGTCGGGTATAAGAAATGGCTTTATAAAAGCTATATCAAAAGCCTATGAGAGAGCAAAAGGGTAGTTTACTTCTCCCTCTTTTTATACTCCATAATCATAGCGTATGCTTGATCTTTAAGTTTTAGTTTCTCTTTTTTAAGAGTTTCGAGTTCCATATCATTTAAATGTTCTTTACCTGTATCAACAGCATTTATCTTATCATCAAGAGCATTGTGTTTTTCAAAAATCTTTGCAAAGTGTGCATTTTGTGTTTTTAGAGCGGTTATCTCTTCCCTATATTCGTGTAACATGGCTATCCCCTTATATTTGTGCTATTATAGTAACATTTATGTTCTATAATCTGCATTAATTTTAACATATTCGTAACTTAAGTCGCATCCATAACTAACATATGAACCTTCGCCTATACCTAAATTACAGGATATTTTAAATTGATCTTTTTTCATAATCTTAAATGCTTTTTGTTCTGTCTCTTCATCTAGTGAAGTTTTTTCTTTTGAATAGATAACTAAGTCATCATATTTGATAAGAAGCGACTCTTCTAAGCATTCAACTCCGCTTGCTCCAATGGTTGAGGCTATTCTTCCCCAGTTTGGGTCTTCACCAAAGAGAGCTGTTTTTACAAGTAAAGAGTTACTAAGAGCTGAACTTGCTTTTTGAGCTTCTTTGTCATTCTTTGCACCTGTTACCTCAAATGCAACTACTTTTGTAGAGCCTTCTCCATCTGATAAAATTTGCAAAGCTAACTCTTTTGTCAATCTATCAAGAGCCACACTAAATGCTTCTTTATCATAAATACCACTCTTTTTGTTTGCCATTAACAATAGAGTATCATTTGTAGATGTATCTCCATCTACACTTATGCTGTTAAAAGATTGTTCATTTGCGGAGTTTAAAAGTTCATCCATGTCAGACTTTGGGATATTTGCATCTGTGATGATAAAACAGAGCATTGTTGCCATCGCAGGATTTATCATTCCTGCACCCTTACAAATTGCTGCGATGTGAAAGCTTTTTTGATTTTCTAACGTAACTTTAAAAGATAACTCTTTTTCAAAATTATCTGTTGTCATAATGGCCCTAGCACATTTATAGGAGTTTTTTGCTTGATAATCAAACTTTAAAAAAGCACTCTTTATCAACTCTTTTTTTAAGCGATATCCAATTACGCCAGTAGAACTCATGATAGGATTTTGAACTTTTATACTTTTTTGAAGATTTGTTAAAATCTCTTCAATATCTTTTATCCCTAAATCTCCAGTCATCGCATTTGCATTTTTTGAGTTTATAAGTATAAAATCACTCTTAAAATTTTTTGGATAATTTAGAAAATGTTTTATAGGAGCTGCTCTAAATTTATTTGTTGTGAAAACAGCACTTATATCACAAGGAGTTTCACTTCTTATAAATGCAACATCACCATCCAATCCATCTTTTAAGCCTACATTGACACCGTCACAAAAAAAACCATCTACATTTGATAGACCACCTTTTAGTGGAAAAATATTAAACATATTTCATCTCTCTTGGTTTTTCCTTTTGTCTAGCTATCTTTTTAGCTAATCTTATGCTATCACCACTTCCTATTAACATTAATTTGCTTCCTTGTAAAATAAGTTGTTCTCCATCTGGCATCGGGCTAAAATTATCTT
The DNA here is from genome assembly GCA_027066435.1 of Campylobacterales bacterium. GTDB lineage: Bacteria > Campylobacterota > Campylobacteria > Campylobacterales > QNZT01 > SZUA-1433. Next base: position 14,486 of record JAMONX010000154.1, on the reverse strand, counting down.
TATCATCCCTAAGTCCTACAATGTTTATTTTTACAAAATCTGAAAGATTTATCTCTTTTATTCTTTTATAAATCATCCAAGAATAACTTGGGATATTAATCTCTTCTATATCCAAAGGTGTATCTTTTTTATATAAAAATTGTTCGAGTATATTTTCCATCTCAGGTCTTTGGCTTATCGCACTTAACCTTTGAGCCATCAGTTTTGTTGGGGATACTACACTATCAGCACCTAGCTTTTTAAGTTTTTCAGTATCACTTTGGCTTGCTGCATTTGTCATTACAAAATATTCTCGTCTTCTTTTTATCTCTTTTTGATAAAGTCTTACAGAAGCGATTACTGCGATATTATCAGCGATATTATTTGAGAGTGTTATAACACCTTTAGCACTTGAGAGATGCGATTTTATGATTGCAATTTCTGTGTGAGGCTCTTCTTGTACAAAATATGGATAGCTATATTTTTTCGCCTCTGCTTCAAGATCTGGATTTGCATCTACAACTACAAATGGAATATGATTTTCACGAAATTGCTGAGTAAGTTGAATTGTATATTCATTATGGTTACAGATAACATAGTGGTTTTTTAGTCTTGCTATATTGTATAGCATATTTCTCTCCTTTAGTATATTTATGAGTTCACCCTTATTTAAAACCTCTACCAAAATACCAACAGAAAATGAAAATATACCAAATCCCAGGATAATAAGTGTGATTGTAAATATTTTTCCTACATCAGATAGTGGATATTGTTCACCAAATCCAACAGTAGTAAATGTAATACCTGTTTGATAAATTGCATCTATAAGAGGATAATCTTCAATGAAAATATAACCCATCGTACCAATTACAATGATAAGAACAGTAAGTATCAGTGGAAGCCTAAAAGGAGCTAATTGGAGGTAGAGTTGGGTATTTAAATCAATACCTGGCTTTGATGTTTTTCGCCAGTTGAGGAACTTTTTTATCTTATTTCTAGATTTCATTTGCCCCTCTTTGGTCAGCGAGAGAAGTTTTACGAGTTCTTTCTCATTGTTCTAAGCTCTTTTGCAGAAACTTTAATTTTTTTAGTTGTGCCATCTTCTAAAGTTACTCTTACCGTTCTAAGGTTTGGTAAAAATCTTCTTTTTGTCTTATTTTGTGCGTGACTTACATTGTTTCCAGCCATTGGACCTTTGCCGCTGATTGAGCATCTTCTTGCCATGTTTTTTCCTTGATGTTTTATAAAAATTTGTCGCCGATTATATCTAATAACTTCTTAAAGAGACCTATTTAAATAGTACAGATCCAAGTCGTAACATATTTGAGCCACACTTAACAGCTAATTCAAAATCAGAACTCATTCCCATTGAACAATATTTTGCACCATCTTTCTCTAAAGTTTCAAAAATTTTATAAGTTATTTTAAAACTCTTCTCTATCTCCTCTTGGTTTGTACTGTGGGCTCCTATGCTCATAACACCTTTTAGAGTGACATTTTTCAGTTCATTTTTTATTTTAAGATAAGTTTCTATCGCATTTTCAGGTTCTATTCCAGCTTTGGTATCCTCACATGCACTATTGATTTGCAATAAAATATTTTGTTTTAAGCCTTTTACCTCGGCTCTTTTGTCTATCTCTTTTGCCATCTCAAAACTTTCACATGAGTGTATTAGGGTAGGGCGAAGATCTAAAAGGGCATTTATTTTGTTACTTTGAAGTCTCCCTATAAAGTGCCACTCTATTGGATATTCTTCTAGTTTTATAACTTTTTCTTTTAAATCCTGAACTCTGTTTTCTCCAAAAGCTCTTTGACCAACTTTATAAAAAGCTTCTATTTCATCAGCTCCTACATACTTACTAGATGCAATGATACGGATGATTTGATGCTCATCGGTTTCTAATCTAATCTCCTCTATGTTTCTTAAAACTTTATCAAAATTCTCTTCATAATTATTCATTTTTAACTCCCTATAAGTCTTGCTATATCATTATATGTTGTAAATGCCATCAAGGACAAGAGTAGTATCCATCCAGCTACAGTCATATTGTAAAATACTTTTTCGCTTGGTGCTCTTTTTGTTATCATCTCATATATGTTAAACATAATATGCCCACCATCAAGTGCAGGTATTGGCAAGAGGTTTAAAACTCCAAGATTTACAGATATCAAAGCTGCAAGAGCAAAAAGTGTGGTTATTCCTATCGCACTTGCTTGTGAAGTTATATCTACGATTGATACAACTCCACCCATTTGATCCATAGGTATTACACCTTCTATCAATTTTTGAAGGCTTTGTACGATTATCGTGGTTGCCCAAATTGTTTCATTTCCTGCATACTTTAAAACTTCACCAATAGAGTTAAACTCTAAAGTGATAAATTCACCACTAGGAGCAATGCCAATTAATTTTTTTTGTATTGTTTCGCCAAAAATTGTTTTTGCTTCATCTACTTTTGGTGTCATTGTTAAATTTATAATCTTTCCATCTCTATGAAGTGTGATGTTTAAAGCACCATGTGAATTTTTTATGATATCACTTAAATCATCCCAGGTTGTAATTTTTTCGCCATTTATCGCTATAATCTTGTCTTTTGCTAGTACACCAGCTATCTGTGCAGGAGAGTTTTCTCCCACTCCTCCAATAGTAGGACCCATTTTTTCAGCTCCAATAACAGCTATTGCGATATAGAGTAAAAATGCTAATAAAATATTTGCAAAAGGACCTGCAAGTAAGATGATGATTTTTTGCCATGGTTTTTTGGACATATAGCTATCTGGTTCATCACTCTTTTTGCTCAAATCAAAATCATCTTGACCTTTCATCCGAACAAACCCACCAAGAAGGACTGGATAAAAAGTATATACTGTATCTCCCCACTTTTTCTTTGCTATTGGTTTTGTTATAAGTATCGGTATTCCTAAGCCAAACTCTTCAACCTTTACACCAAAATATCTAGCAGCTAAATAGTGTCCCCATTCGTGAAATATAATTAGTGCTGAAAGCACTAACATCGCTGTTAAAATTCCCATTACTTTAAATATCCTTTTATATATTCAGCCCCTGAATAGATTGTTAGTGCAACTGCTATCCATAAAATCAAATCAGCATAAGGCCAATTCATCAATAAAAATCCAACAGCAATCATTTGAATTACAGTCTTTGTCTTTCCTGCAAAGGTTGACCCAACACTTTTACCAAGACTTGCAGCTGATACTCTAAGCCCTGTTATAAAAAACTCACGAGTTAAAATGATAAAAATTGCCCATGGATTTGCACGATCTATAAAAACCAATCCTAAAAATGCAGCAAGCATTAGCATCTTATCCGCAAGTGGGTCAAGAATGGCTCCTAATTCTGTCATCTGATTCCAACTTCTTGCGATAAATCCATCAAAAAAATCAGTCACACTAGCTATGACAAAAATCAAGGCTGCCGTATAATCAAGCCAACTGATGTGAATATCGGCAAAAAGTAGATTATCCCTATCTACCAAAAACCAAAACATCAAAGGTGCTAATGCAATTCTAAGAAGTGCAAGAGCATTTGGGAGATTTAACATGCTGACTGAAATGCTGTACCTCCATCTACGACAAGTGTTTGTGCTGTAATCCAAGAAGCTTCATCTGAACATAAAAACAGACATGCTCCAGCGATATCTTCTGGCTGACCCATACGATTTATCGGAGATAAAGCTGTTGTTTTTGCCTTAACTTCTTCATAATTTGTAAAAGCTTTTAATGCATCTGTATCTATAGGGCCACCACTGACTGCATTTACTCTTATGCCCATCTCTCCTAGTTCTGTCGCTGCATATTTGACCATAGTTTCAACTGCTGCTTTATTTGTACCATGTCCTGCATAGTTTTCTATATATGTGAGATTTCCAGTAGAGGATAGAGAGATTATAGCTCCTCCTCCCACTTTTTCCATTCTCTTTGCTGCTTCTTGGCTTCCTACTACAAAAGCATTTACAGTTGCTGTGTAGATGTTGTTTAAGCCTCTAGGTTTTAACCTCATAAATTTTCCATAACCACCTACAACTGCACGACCATAAATCATAGCATTTGAGATAAAATAGTCTATTCTGTCAAAATCTGCATCAATTTTTTTATATAGATCTTTATAGGTTTCAGGCTCTAAAATATTGAGTGGATAGTATCTAGCTTTTATTTTGTATGTTGCTTCTAAGTCATTTGCAATTTTTTTTGCTTCTTCTTCATTTGAGTTGTAAGTAAATGCAACATTTACCCCATTTTGTGCAAATTTATATGCTATTGCTTTTCCAATTCCTTTAGTCGCTCCACTGATAACTAATGTTTTCCCTTTCATTAAAATCCCTCTATTTTATATTTTTTTAAAACTTTTTCAATCTCTTTTAAATTTTCATTACTAGGTTTTGTTAGTGGTAATCTATACTCCAATGAAGGTATAAGACCTGCAAGATACATAGCTGCTTTTATAGGTATAGGATTACTTTCACAAAATAGTACCGTGTTGATATCATAAAGCTCATCATTGATAGCTTTTGAATCGTTAAATTTACCTTCAACTCCAATATGCGTGAGTGCTGAAATCTTATCAGGAAGCAGGTTTGATGTAACAGAGATAACTCCAGTTCCACCATTTGAGATGAGTGGATAGTTTATCATATCATCTCCACTTATAACCGCTAGTCTTGGCTCTTTTGAGAGAAGTTCTACACATCTTTGAATTGATCCAGTTGCCTCTTTTACCCCATATATATTTTTACAATCATTAAAAAGTCTGATAGTTGTGGATGCAAACATATCAACTCCTGTTCTTCCTGGTACATTATATAAAAGTACAGGAATTTCAATCGAATTTGCAATCGCTTTATAGTGTTGATACAATCCCTCTTGCATCGGTTTATTATAATATGGAGTAACAGAAAGCACACCATCAGCTCCATGAGTTTGAGCAAAGATTGCCAAATCAACAGCTTCGCTTGTAGCATTGCTTCCAGCTCCGGCTAAAACTTTTGTATCTGTTCCTTTGCAGGTTGAAACTGCAATTTCAATACACTCTTTATGCTCTCCATGGCTTAGTGTTGCACTCTCTCCGGTTGTTCCTACTGGCACTACTGCATCTATACCGTTTGCAATTTGTCTTTTTATCAATTTCTCATATGTTTGTGTGTCTAGTTTTCCATCTTTAAATGGTGTTATTAGTGCGGTCATTGCACCTTGTGGTCCATTCATTATTTTTCCTTTCTAAGAATTACAGTTGTTGAATTCTTTTTTGTAAAATATTTATTTGCTACCTCTTTTATCTCTTTTGGAGTAAGAGAAGCTAAGTTTTTTTCATAATCTAAAAGAGGGGTTATATCTCCTCTTGCTAAGTAACTACCATAGATATTTACAAGTGTGCTTGATTTTTCCATGCTAAATATAAAATCTGATTTTGTATTTAACTTAACCTTATCAAGCTCCTCTTTTGTTACCTCAGTTGTTTTTATAAGCTCAATCTGCTCTAATATCACCTTTTCAACATCCTCCGCCTTAACTCCAGGGTTACATATTGCCATAAATAGATAAACTCCAGGGTCTTTGTTTTCCATGTTGTAAGCATATATAGTATTTACCAACTTTTTTTCATCGATTAATATAGAGTTTAAACGGCTACTTTTCCCACTACTTAGAAGCTCACTAAGAGCTGAGAGTGCTATTTGGTCTTTGTGTTGAAAGTTTGGGATATGGTAAGCAATGGCTAGTATCTCTACTTCACTCTCTTTTGCGATTTCAACTCTCTTAGCTCCATCTTGCACAGGCTCTATCATGTGGTTTTTTATAGGCATTTTTGAGTTTTTGATATGTCCAAACTCTTTTTGTGCCACCTCAAATACCTTCTCTGCTTTTATATCTCCAGCCACTACGATAATCGCATTTTGTGGTTGATAGTAAGCTTTGTGAAAAGAGCGGATATCTTCAATAGTCCAATTTTTTATATCATTTGTAAAACCTATCGGTGTCCAATGGTAAGAGTGATAGAGATAGAGATTATTAAAAAGTCTAAAGTAGAGATAACCAGTCGGGTTATTGTCAGTTCTCCATAGTCTCTCCTCTAAAACAACATCTCTCTCAGGTTGAAACTCTTCATCTTTTAAGTTTAGATTTTGCATAAGTTCTGCAAATAGATGCAAAGACTTTGAGAGATTTTTAGAGGAAGAGTTTATATAATACTGAGTATAGTCAAATCCAGTAGATGCATTGTTTACCCCTCCAAATCCTTTTACAATCGTGTCAAATTCACCTGCATCTAAGTTTTTGGTTGATTTGAAGTTTAGATGCTCAAGCATATGAGCGATACCGCTTTTGCCCATGATTTCATCACCACTTCCTACTTTGTAAAATATATCTGTTGTTATGACATTTGACCCATTTTCCATAGGAATGACTACAACTTGAAGTCCGTTTTCTAATGTTTTTGTATAATGTTTTGGTAGTGCACTACTCATAAGTATCCCTGTTGTTAAAATTAATGTAATTACTATTTTTATCATCTTCTATCTGCTCCAATTACTTCACTTATGTTGCTATATCCATCTTTTTCCATAAGCTCTAATATCTCTTCATTGATACTTTTTGCCAAAATTGGACCTTTGAAAATCAAAGCACTGTAAGCTTGAACTAAACTTGCTCCTGATTTCAATCTCTTATATGCCTCTTTTCCATCGCTAATTCCACCAACTGAAATAAGTGTAGTTTTTCCATAAAACTCTTTTGCTAACTCTTCAAAAAGCTTAAAGCTCTTCTCTTTCAAAACTTCACCACTAATTCCACCAAAATCTTTCGCATTTGGAAGAAGAGCATAATCTATAGTAGTATTTGTCGCAATTATCCCTTTTGCTCCATTTTCTATGGCGATAGAGCAAATCTCTATCGCATCTTTTGCTTCCATATCAGGTGCGATTTTTAAAAGTACAGGTTTATCTGTAATCTCGGTTGAGAGGTTAAAAATAGATTTAATAAATGTCTCATTTTGCAAATCCCTCAAACCTGGTGTATTTGGTGAAGAGATATTTATAACGATATAGTCTGAAATATCTTTAAAAGCTTCTATCAAAACCTTATAATCATCCAATATTTCATCACCTGAGGTATCTTTGTTTTTGCCGATATTTGCACCAAGAGGTATATCAAAAGGATAAAGCTCTCTAACATTGTTTTGAGCAAACTTTAAACCAAAATTGTTAAAACCCATAGCATTTTGAAGAGAGTTGTTATAAGGAAACCTAAAAAGTCTAGGTTTTTCATTTCCATCTTGTGCTTTTGGAGTAACTGTACCAAACTCAACAAAACCAAATCCCATAGCTTCTAGACCTTTTATCATGGTTGCATTTTTATCAAAACCAGCTGCTAATCCAACAGGATTTGGAAAATTTACTCCAAAGAGATTTTGAGATAGTTTAGCATCTTGGAGCTTATATCTTTTGCTTATTTGTTTTAGTAAAAATGAAGATTTTGAAGCTATATTTTTTAGTAAAAACTCTACTATATTATGTGCTGGTTCTGGGTCGAGAAAGTAGATATATTTTTTTAGATTTTGATATTGCATATGTACCTAATATTAAAGGGGTTTATAACCTCTTAGATTTTTACGGTAGATTATACTTTTTTTTTATTAAATTAGGCAAGAGAGCTTCTATTTAGAAATAGCTCATTTAACAATTTTGATAATTTATCTTCTGTAAGTCCTGCAGATTTTAGGTCATTTTCATCTATGATTTGCTTATCTTTACAGATTGTATCATTTATGTTTTTTTGTTTTTTTGTTTTTTTCTCTATTTTTTCTACCTTTTGTTGTTTGCTTTCGAGTTCTGCAATTTTGTGGATATTTTCTTTGTAGCTTATTTTAAACTCTTCTAACTCTTTTATCTTCTCTGCAAGTTTTGTTTTTTCATTGCTTAATTTTTCTATTTCTGATTTTAATGATTCATTTTCATCTTCACAAATTTGTTGTTCTTTTATTTGACCTATTAGCATCTCATTTTCTGATAATAACTCTTTATAGTTTGTGGATAGTGAACTATCGTCTTTTTGGTCTAAACTATATGAGAGCATCTCTTTTTGTATTGTTGTATGTTCTTGTTGTAAAATTTCAAGTTCTCTTTCTCTTGCATCCATATCAGTTTGGAGTTGATTTATCTTCTCTTTTTTTTCATCTAACTTATCACCAATCTCTAAAATCTGTTTTTGATGTTTTTCGTTCCTTAAAAAGCTTGAAAATATCCACCCGATTATAAATCCAAGGATAGAAGCTGCTATTATGCAAAATATTATTTGTGTTATTATTGTTAGCATTTTTAATTCTCCTTAATTACTAAAATTTCTATTGTTTTGTCAGGTAATATACTATTTTTATTTTGTATGACTTGAATATCTTTTAACTCAACACCAAGTTTTACTAAATATCTTTTTATCAAATAAAGCATTTTACTATTTTGACTTGCTTCAATTCTAATAATGGCTAATTTATTTTGATTTAGAGTTTTTGAAATAGATTTTAATCTCTTTTTCTGTTGATTTGTGAGTGTATGAGTCTTGTCTATTGAAATACTTTGACTATTTAAAATGGTTTCAATAGTCAACTTTTGAGGTTTTTTTATCTTCTCTTGTTTAATAATCTTTTTTGGAGTTTGTGGTTTTTTTGCAGTAACTTTTTTATCCATTTTTTCTTGCATAAGAGCTTTATTATAAATATCTACAATTTCATTCTCTTCCTCTTCTACGAGTTTAATTATCTGTAAATAGTTATCACCATCTTCTTCATCTGCTTTGGAATCTTGAAAAACTTCTTCTTTTAAAAAGTTTTTATCTAATATCTCTGGTTTTAGAGTTTTAATAGTTTTTATATTTGGATTATGCTTGTTTAGGTAGTTTGTGATGCAAAAAGTGGTTAAAAGTAATACAAATAAGATTCCTATTAAAAGTACACTTTTACTCTGCATCATATTTCCTCTTATTAATCATAAGGTAAATTTAAATTTAGCTTATGAAAAGAGTATACAATAAAATTTTACTTTTGTAAACTATTTAGGTATAAAAAATTGTAGAGTGTTTCAAAACTTCACTCTTACACTTTAAATTATGGGTAAGAGTCGTAAGCACCTGCATTTGTACTATGGCAGTTACATCCATTGCCTGGCAGTGCATAAGCATTGTCGTGTAGGTAGCCTTCAGGGTTTTTTCTAAATCCTTCTAGTCCCAATGAAGTACCTTTATAGTTATATGGTTCTGGAAAACTCTTATATCCTATAAGCCTAGAAACAGGAGAGCCATGAGGTATGGCAACATGGCAATTTACACAAGCGAGAGTCATTCCTAGATTTGCTTTATTTTTGTGGACTTTTGCTTTTGATAAATCATGGCAGTTGGCACAAAATATTCCACCAGAGCCTGTTTGGTTTTTAATATCTTGCAAGTTATAAAGTTTCCCATCAGGACCCTCAGGCCAATATTTGTTAGGACCTTTGAGCATAAACTTATGATTTGAGCCATGTGGACCTTTTAAGTCACCGCTATCTTCATTATCTGCACCATGACAGTCAGAACAATACATTAGATTATTTCCAGCACTGCTACTCCACGGAGGCAATAATTGGTCAGATTTTAAAGCTTTTGGTGAGTATGATCCTGGCATACTATTTAGCGACATTACCACAGGATGTGCTGATCTATTGTTTGGGTTAAATTCAAAAGCTTGATCTGTTGCTGCAATTCCACTATTTAATAAAAAGTGATTTGATACCCCGTTAGGTGCAACGCCTAATGCCCAGTATGAGTGGCATTTTAGACATATTTGATACTCTTTTATACTTGAACTAAGAGTAGTAAAAGATGTTGGCTGTATACCTCTAGGAGTCCATGTAGGCTCGACTCCACTTACTCCGCTTAAAACATTTGAGACAAGGTTTGTTGGAGTGTTTGGATACCATTGCCCCGCTTTTACATGAGTTCCTGGTGTTACTGAGTGTTGATTGTGACAATCCATGCATTCAGCATGTTTTGAGGTATCCCAACTAAGAGAGTGACTGTCAGCTGGGTCTGATACACCTGTACCATAGAGTGAATCAAGATTTGTATGCATCCCATCTATATCCATCACAGGATGTGAGTAAGCTCTTGTTAAAATTGATTCAATATCTTTAGCTCCACCAGAACCATGACAATTTGCAGTTATTGGAGAGCTAGATGCTCCTTGAAAACATGTATTTTGTTCAATTTTTCTAAGAAGTGAAGGTTGACCCTCTGCATTGTGTGGAGTGTGGCAATTTATGCATCCCAAAGATGCTATTGAGTTTGTACCATATTTAGTTATTAAATCTGTTTCAAAATAGGATTTTGTACTGCTTTGATGTGTACTTCCTACCCACCCATCTTTATCATGGCAAGAGTTACATAGATTGTTGATATTTTCACCATGTGTTGTATTTGTTTGTGATCTTAAAAATTTCTTATTTTCAGAGTGTGGATCGTGGCAAGATGAACACTCTACATAAGGTTCATTATTATAATTAAATAGTTTAACAGAGTCAGTAGGAATCTGTCTTAGTTCAATGGTTTTACTTCCTACTCCAAAAGGTACTGTGATATTTGGACTATATTTAACACCTACTGGATGATGCAAAGAGAGATTTGTTCCTAAATACCCCATATCACCATTTGAGAGAGTACCATCTGCATTTAAACCACGCATCTCAATAATACTATCTCCTAGTAAGCTTCCTTTTAATATATATACAGAACCTATAGCTATAGTTCCGTCATGGCAACTTAGACATTGTCTTGAAAGAGTACCAGGCTCATTTTTAAGAGTACCAAGATTTCCAATTTTTGGATAATTTACTCTGCTCATGTATTCACTCTCATAAGCATAGTTACTTGTAGTAGTTGCTCTATTCCATAGAGGTTTTCCTGTTATTGATCCATTGTGAGGTGTATGGCAGAAAACACATACTTCTGTTTCATTAGCTGCTTTTATATCACCAGGACCACTTACTGAAAGATTGTGCTTAGTATTTAATATACTTGCATCTATCGCAAGAGTGCTTATAAAGATTAATACTACTGTTTTAAAAAAAATATTCATTACTCTTCCTACTCAGATAATTCATATATCGACATTTTTGGCGTTTGTGTTAAAGTTGGTTTATTTGCAATAGCTAAATTGTTTCCATCAAAGTCTACAAATGAACCAAAGAAGGAGTACCTGTAAAAGTTTTCCTGAGTGATTTCTCTCATTTGTGTGACAGTGTCATCAGCTCCTATTTTGAAAAGAAATACTGAACCTGCATAGTTTGTGCCTTGTACCATTCTATTGTTTGAAGGGATAATTATATAATTTCCTTTTATTTTAATATCTCCTCCAAATAGGCGATTTAAATCATATTTTGAAGGTTTTATTGTTGAGATATGAGTATAATTTCCACCTGCATCTTTTTTATAAAGATAGACAACCCCATACCCAGATAAATCTGCACCTGCTATAAGTAGATAATCACCATCGGCTGCAATACCATTTGCAAATTGAGAATTTGAACCGATATTGGATATGCTCTGTGCATCTCCTATAGAAGGGTAGTTATCGTTTCCATCATTATTTAGGATATAAACTTTAGAGCTATATTTATTTCCAGCTTTTACAAAGATAGTCTCTTGGGTCATCGCAACAATAGGTGACATCTCTATAGGATTTGTATCACCTTCAAATTTATAGTATGGATCAATTCTAGTTATATTCATAAAGTTACCGTTTAAATCTTTTTTATAGATATATGTAGAGTCTTCTCCTGATGAAGAGATTACTAAATAGTCTCCTTGAATAATAACACTGTGACCAAAACCTCCACTAAGAGATGCATCATCATTAAAATCTGAAACCAAAGTTTGTGAAAGTGTAAATGTGTCATCTCCGTTGTTTTTGAAAATCTTTACACTATTATGTCCATAGGGGTAATAATCTATCTTTTTTGCAATAACGATATAATCTTCACTAATAGCAGCTTTAGACTGCTCTTCGCCAGTTTGGAAAATTTCGACATAGCTCCCATCTGGTGATTTTTTATATATAACGCCATTATATACGGCATAACCAAAGCCAATTGCTACAGTACTTGATTTTCTTGCCTGACTTGCATCTGCTTCAAAAACTAAGTTTGCTCCTATCTTGTCATTGATTTTAATACTCTGATTAAAAGTTTTAGGAGTATTTGTTTGATCGTTTAATACAATTGATAGCTCATAGATATTATCGCCATCGCTATCTAGTGGGTTTTCAAAATCTGGAATTTGATTAAATGTAACTTCTCCACTACTATTTACATCAAAATATATACTATCTTCTCCCAAAAGTGAGTAATTAATTGGTTCATTTTGACTTATTGCATTTATAGTAAAAAGTTTTTCATTTATATCTTCATCAATACTCCAGTTTGGTTTATAGTTTAAAAAGTGTAACCCTCCACCCTCATCATTAAAACCTGCTATATAAGCAGATCCTGAATCGTTATTTGCCGTATCATCAAACATTGTTCCCATTACGATATGATTATCACTGATTGCAACACTATTACCAAGATTATCCAAGCTGTTATATCCTGATAATTTTGCAGTTTGGGTATAATTATCATTACCATCATTTTCAAAAATATAAACTGCCCCACTATTTTCCAAAGGGGTATCATCACTATAAATTGCTCCAGCTACCACACGAGAGCCTTTTATATCGACACTGTAACCTAGCCAATCTTTGATATTTGCATCTTCTACTGTGATTTTTGCTATTTGTGTGTAACTATCGTTTCCACTGTTTTTAAAAATATAAACTGCCCCACCATCTACTGCTTCACTATCATCGCCATATGCACCAACTGCTATATAGTCTCCATTTATTGCAACAGCAGCTCCAAAAAAGTCCTCTTTTTCAGCCTCGGTAGGGGTTAATTTTGCTATTTGTGTATAACTGTCACTGCCACTGTTTTTAAAAACATAAACAGCACCAGAGTTCTCTTCTTCTCCATCAGTTCTAACAGCACCAATAACTGCATAATCACCATCAAGGTCAACACTGCGTCCAAATTGACTATGTCTTTGACTATCAGTAGCAATAAGTTTTGCTATTTCTGAAAAATTATCATTACCATCATTTTTAAAGATATATGCAACACCTACAGAATCACCTTTTACATTGCCATCTGCAAATTCTGCACCTATGAGAGTATAATTGCCATCCATTGAAACTGAATTTCCAAAAAATCCATAAGGTGTTGCGCTCTCAGGAGCAGGAGCTAATTTTGCTACTTGATTGAAATTATCATTTTCATCATTTTTAAAGATATAAGTTGTTCCAATTCCGCCAAATAGTCCAACTGTACCTTCAAGGTATGCTCCAACTGCAACATAATTTCCTGAAATAGAGACAGAATTTCCAAAAAAATTCCACTCTTTTGTATCTGTACCTTTAAGTTGGCTAATCTGTACATAGTTGCCATTTCCGTTATCTTTATATATATAGACCGTACCGCTATCATATGTTAATCCATCTCCATACTCTGCACCAACAGCAAGGTATCCATCGTTTACAGAGACAGCACTACCATATCTTGCATTGCTTTTTAAATTAGAAGGAACTACTTGTTGCTGAATTTGTATTTGCTCATTTAGTATAAAAGGGACACTTTTATTTAGCTTTTTTATTTTATTTTGACTTTCATTGCTGCATCCGATAAAAAACAGAATAGTTGTTATTGATATAATAAATATTCTCACAGTCTCACACCCTCATAAATAAGTTTTTGTTATTATATCATATGAGAATAAATTTTAAGCATACATTAATATTTTGTAATAATTATTTATATAGTACAATTATTCAAATCAAATAATTTTTTCCCATATTGTTCCATTTGCTGTATCCATAATTTGCACATCAAGAGCTGTAAGTTCATCTCTTAATTTATCACTTGTTTTATAATCTTTTTTAGCTTTTGCTTCATCTCTTTTTGATATCAACTCTAAAATAATTTTTTTCTCATCTTCACTTACTCCAATTTGAAAATACTCAGATGCATTGAGTTTTCCAATACCTAGTAACTCATCTAAGTATGCGATATTTGCTCTTATCTCATATTTGAGAGATTTATTTTTTGGTTCAATGTCTAATTTTTCATTAGAGCTATTCACCATCTCATCTACAACTGCAAGAGCTGCTGAGATATTTAAATCATCTTTTAGTGCATCTAAAACAGCTTTTTTAAACTCTTTATTTACCGTTGAAACTTTATCTGTTTGGATTCTTTTTTTTAGCCGATAGAGTTTATCAAGCCTTTTTTTACAAGAGAGTAAATCCTCTTCATTGAAATTAAAATTTGCCCTATAGTGTGAAGAGAGTAGATAAAAACGGAGTATTTCTCCTTCATAAACTTTTAGTGCGTCTTTTAGAAAAAAAGAGTTTCCTAAAGATTTGCTCATCTTTTCTCCATCGA
>JAMONX010000153.1 GCA_027066435.1 Campylobacterales bacterium | reverse complement strand
AATGGGTGTGATCAAATTGCTTTGATGAAATTGGATGTTCTTGATGGCTTTAAAGAGATAAAAGTTTGTGTTGCTTATGAAGTTGATGGAGAAGAGATAGATTATGTTCCTTATGATTTAGACAATGTAAAACCAATTTATAAAAGCTTTAAAGGTTGGGATATTGTTGAAGGAATCAGGGAATATGACAAGCTACCTATAGAGGCTAAATTATATGTAAAAGCTTTAGAGGAGTTAACTAAAACTAAAATAGGTATCATCTCTACAAGTCCAGATAGAAAAGATACGATTATAGTAAAGTAAAATGAAAACTAAATTTTCTGAACTCCTAAAGGTTAAAAAGCGAAAAGTTGATGAAATGGAAAATAGACTTTTAGAGTTACAAAATCAGAAAAATAGATTCCTTTTGCAAATAGAAGAGATTGATGATGATATCTCTTCTCATAAATCGCCAAAAATTGGCGATTTTTCAAAAATTACTCTCTCATATGCAAAATTGTCTATACTTTCAAATCAAAAAAAATTAAAAAAACAAGAGTTGTTAAATTTACAAGAGCAGATAATAGAGCAAAAAAAGCTTTATAAAGAGGCAAATATAGATTTTGAAAAGATTAAGTATTTGGATGATTTAGAAGTAGAAAAGGTTTTACAGCAAATGAAAATACAAGAGAGTAAAGATATGGATGAGATAGCAAATATTCTTTTTTCAAATAAGAAAAGAATGGTTTCTTTGTTGTGATTAGGTACCTATTTTCGCTGTTGCTACTTTTAACTATTTTAGATGCTAATAAAGATTTAGTTGATTGTGATAGTGTGTTTGAACAAAGAAAAGATGAACTTCTTCGTGAGATGGAGAGAATTGATGAAAGAGAACAGGAGTTTAGAGCATATCAAGAAGCTTCAAAAGCTCTTATGGAGCAAAAAGATAAAAAATTATCACAAAAACTTAATGAGTTGAATGAAAAACTTGCAAAAGCAGAAGCAACAAAAAAAGAGATAATAAAACTTTATGAAGAGAATAAAAAACTTTTAAGTGAAATAAGTAAAGCAAAAGATGAAAAAATTAGCAATGCATATCTAAAGATGAAAGATAAAAAAGCTGCTAAGATTTTAGATGATATGACTAGGGCAGAGGCTGCCCAAATTCTATTTAATCTAACACCAAAGAAAATATCAAAAATAATGGAAAAAATGAATCCAGCTAATGCATCTGATGTAACACTTTTGTTAAAAGCAGGTCCACCTTTTGATTCAAATACTTCTATAAACACTCTTAAATAATTCACTCTTTACCAAATATTTGCTAGTATAGGTAAATAATATATTACAAGGCTCTTAAATGAAGATATCACTACCACATGCACCTTATATTGCAAGTAAAATTTCGATAGATCTTTTAAACTCAGGATATGCAACATTTTCTAAAGGTATTGATTCTATTAAAGAGTGTGCTCAGGAATTGATTGAAGAAGATTTAGAGAAAGAGAAAGCACTAGAGCAAAGAGTTGAAGATATACTTGAGGAAAATGAAGATGAGATGGAGTTTATGCAAGTAGATCGAAGAAGTATGTTTTGGATGATTAAAAAGAAGATTGCCAAAGAACATGGTGTAATACTCTCATATGAAGACAGATTTAGTAATTTAGCTCATATGATTTTAGATAAGCTTTGGGAAAAAGATTTGATGGATTATTCTGTTACTGAAAATATTATGAAGAATGTTATTTATGGCTCTATTGAGGGTTATATACAGAGCTTTGAGGATATTGAGCAAACCGTTATAGATAAAATCTCAAATATGAAAAAAAGGTTGATTCCTGGGACTGATGAGTATAATGCTAGGTTTGAAAGACTCTATCGTGAAGAACTTCAAAAAAAGGGAATGTTTTGAAAGAAAAATCTACTCAGAAAATTTGGATATATATTGAAAATGGGATATATTTGTGTGCAAAAAGTTTTGGAACTTCAGGAACAAAAGTGGGCGAAATTGTATTTAATACATCTATGAGTGGCTATCAAGAGATTATGAGTGATCCTAGCTACGCTGGACAATTTGTTGTCTTTACTATGCCTGAAATTGGAAATATCGGATGCAATGAAGATGATATGGAGAGCTCAAGTATTCACTGCAAGGGGATGTTTGTTCGATCTTATCAAGATAGATATTCAAATTTTAGGGGTAATAGTTCACTGTCAAAATATTTAACTAATCACGATAGTTTAGGAATTTGTGATATTGATACAAGGTTCTTGACTAAAATGATTAGAGATAATGGTCCGCAAATGATGATAGCTTCCACTGAAATAAGTGATAAAGAAGAGTTAAAAGGCTTGCTTGAAAATAGTAAAAGAATTGAAGAGATAAACTATATTGAGCAAGTTAGCACAAAAGAGAGTTATATTCATGAAAGTGGTTCATGGGATATTAATAATCAGCAATATTTCAAGCCTAAAAGGGGAGAAAAAAATATTGTTGTTTTAGATTTTGGTGTGAAGAGAAATATCTTAAATGAGTTAAGACAGAGTGGATTAAATGTTGAAGTAGTGCCAAATAATACAAAAGCAGAGAGCTTAATTAGTCGTTATAAAAACAAAGAGATTGATGGCATATTTTTATCAAATGGACCTGGTGACCCACTTGTTTTGATATCTGAAGCTAAAGAGATAAAAAAACTAATAGATGCAAAGATACCTATGTTTGCTATTTGTCTAGGACATCAACTTCTCTCCATCGCTCACGGCTTTCCAACATATAAACTTAAGTTTGGTCAACACGGCGGAAATCATCCTGTGCAGAATCAAATGAGCAAAGTCGTAGAGATTACAGCTCAAAACCACAACTATAATGTTCCAGATTCTATCAGTGATATCGCAAAAATAACACATATAAATCTTTTTGATAATACTATTGAGGGTGTTAGTTATAATGATTCGCCTATTTTTTCAGTGCAACATCATCCAGAAGCTAGTCCAGGACCGCATGAGAGTAAGTATATCTTTAAAGAGTTTGCTGATAAATTATAAGTTTGGTCGAATAAAATTTCGACCAAATGTATAAAAGATAGATGACTATCTTTTTGAGAATTGAGGACTTCTTCTCGCTTTTCTTTTTCCGTATTTCTTTCTCTCTACAACTCTTGCATCTCTTGTTAAAAGACCATTTGGTTTTAGGATAGTTCTAAATTCTGGATTGTACTCAGATAATGCTCTTGAAATTCCATGACGAAGGGCATCTGCTTGTGCTGAGAAACCTCCACCTAGTGTTGTTGCTATGATGTCAATGGAAGCAGTTTGCTTTGTTAAGTCAAGTGGTTGCATAACTCTTTTTTTGATTAAATCAAGACCACCTAGCCACTCATCAAGACTTTGTCCATTGATAGCCATTTTACCGCTTCCTGGAGTTATCCATACTTTTGCGATAGCTCTTTTTCTTTTTCCTGTTGCATATATTCTTGCCATTAGTTAGAACCTTCTGATTTACTTACTTGTGCAGTGTGTGGATGCTCACTTCCTGCATATACTTTGAGTTTTTTTAGCATCTCTTTGCCTAAGTTTGACTTTGGTAGCATACCTCTAGTTCCTAATTTAAAAAGTTTTAAAGGATTGTTTTCAAGTAATTCTCCAAATTTATCACTTTTTACACCACCAAAATACCCAGTATGCCTATGATACATCTTTGTATCTAGTTTTGTACCAGTTACTTCTATTTTATCTGCATTGATAATGATGACATAATCTCCACAATCTACATTTGGTGTATAGCATGGTTTGTGCTTTCCTCTTAGAAGTGTAGCGACCTCTGTTAAAAGACGACCGAATTTTTTACCCGATGCATCTATAACAACCCAATCTCTTTGCACTTCATTTGCTTTTATCATTCTTGTTGATTTCACAATCTGCCTTTTTGATTTAATTGAAGCGAGAGTTTAATACATTATTGCTTATATATAGCTGAAATTAAGTAGTATATAAGTTTTATGCTAGGTAAATTCGATGAGAATATACGCTACATTTAAACAAAAGCTAGATATTACATAAGCATGAAAATAAAAAAAAAGAATTCTTAAAACAATTAGAGACTTTAGAATAGATACCCACAAAATAAAGCATTTATGAAAATCCTTTGGGATTTATACCCAAATCATCCTCTACTTCTTGAAACTTCACTTGAGGCACTTGAAGGTGCATATGTACAAAAAACAGCTTTTGGAAGAGAGGGGCAAACTTTATGCCAGTTTACCAAGAGTTCGCCGAACTAAACAGAGATGACGATGGAGCCTACTATCATCACTGCCCTACAGTAAAGAGTCTAAAAAATTATGAAATCTGTCAATTGGTTTGTCATAATTGATCATTCCATAAATTCTATTATTTATAGAGTAATTTATGGTAAAAATATCTTCGTCATCTAATAAAAGTCCATAGTCAATATCTTTCTTCATTTGATTCATAGAGGCTAATACACTTTTGTTGCTACTTTTTGCATAAGATATATTTTCCAAACTCTCCAAAACAAGCTCAGCTTTTTTCTGCTCAAATTCTAAGTTAAATAATATTTTAAAGATAAATTGAGATATAACTTCATCAAAATTCTTAAAATCTTCAACTCTCAAACCTATCAAAAAAAATGAAAAAAGTGTCTTATCATGTGTTAAAATAACAGCATTCTCTTTACCATATTTTACTAGATTACAGTGCCAATATTCAAGCTCATTGTTTAAGTTTTCTCTCTCTTTGCAAAGTGGCTCTTTTATCTTTAAGGCATCTAACATCTTTTTAGTGCATTGTATTATCATGTCGTATCTCTTTTATTGGTACTTGATAGATAAATGATAGCAAAATATCACTCTATACTTTCTTGCATTAACATTAAAATCAATTTTACAACTACTCTTCTAGTTGTGTAAGACCATCGATACTATGTTGTTTTGATCCTTTTTTTCCGTAAAACTGAAAACTATTTGTTTCATACTTTTTATTATATAAAGCATTTATAAGATGTTCAAACTCCACTTCATCAGATGAAGGTGAGAGTTGATACCTACTCATCTTTATAACTCTCCTCTAAAAGCCTTATCTAAAATGGAAGCTTTTAGGGCTTTTAAACTTTGAAGTTTCTCTTGTTGAATCTTTTTTAATTGTTGGGCTTTTTGTGAGAGTTTGTCTAGGTAGGTGACGGTTTTTTGTTGGATTTGAAGGGGTGGGATTACA
>JAMONX010000152.1 GCA_027066435.1 Campylobacterales bacterium | reverse complement strand
ATAACAACTATAACAAAGATAAGTTCTATAAGAGTAACACCTCTTTTCATGTATGCACCTCAACCGATATGGAAATTTCTATATCTCTAATATCGGCTAAAGTTTAAATATCTTTAATATTTATAATTTTTCTGCTTTTTGTACATCATAAAGAATATCATCCATTGGATGTCTATACATTGGCATTGCAAGTCTTTTTTCATCTAGTACATGACCGATAAAACCGATACTTCTACCTACGATAAAAAATGCATTTAATGTTCCTGATTCTATAAATTCATTGATTTCTTCTTCGCTATAATTTAAAGCTCTCCACATATCAACCATAAGGATTCCTATAGTTCCATCAACATTCAAGATAAGGTTCTCTTTTTTGCTTGTTGTTAATTGCTCAACGGTTAATGCGTAATCAAGAAGCGAGGTACTTGGAAAATGCTCTTTTGCAAAATTTTTAAGACCTTCAACTCTTAAATCTGGGTTTTTAAGAGATTTGATTCTGTGTCCGATTCCAGGGATTGGTACGCCTTCACCTTTCATATACTTTAAAAACTCTGGAGGAGTAAGGTTGTTATCATCTGCATATTTGAAGTATTGTGCAGCACCATCTATAGCCCCACCAAATCTAGGTCCAATTGTTAAGAGACCAGTTACAAGTGACTCAACTACACTTTTTCCAGCTCTTGCTGTTACTTTCGCATTGTGAGCACCTGAAACTGCAGGACCGTGATCTGCAACCGTCTTTAATACTGTCTCAATAAACTCTGTAGCCCATTTTGGATACTGTTTTTTGAACCATAAAAGAGATATAACATCACCGATACCTTTACCAGTATCTGGAGTTGCAACAGAACTAATAGGGAAACCTGCATAAGTTGCTTCATCGCCTCTATCATCAGAGATAGTACAAATGAATTCTTTGCTTCTTCTTATCTTTGGAACAACATTCATTTCAGGCTCTGGGATATCAGTAATAATACCTTTAGCATGTAATTCTTTATAGACACCATTAATAACTTCAGGCAAATCATTAAAAGACACCGGAACATGGATACCTGCCTCTTTCATAGCTATATTTTTAGCATCTGCTGTCTCTCTTTCAGCATTTGCAGAAGCACCTGCATGACCAAACTGTACACCGCTATCATAATATTTAGCGATTGTACCAATACACCAAGCGATAACTGGTTTTGTAATTTTACCCTCTTTAATCGCATCTATGACTTTGTACTCTTCAGTACCACCAACTTCACCAAGTAAAAGCATATATTTTACTTGTGGATTTTTTTCCATTCTAAGAAGATTATCTATAAATACTGAACCAACAAATCTATCTCCACCAATAGCAACACCCTCAGCAATACCATCGGCATTTATAGCGATAATATTTGAAAGTTCATTAAACAGCCCTCCAGATCTTGTTACAAGTCCACATGAACCCGCACGATGAAGCTTAGAGTTTACGATATTTTCAATCGTACCACCAATATTTGCTATTTTAAATGCTCCAGGAGCTATACCACCAACGGTAGCTGGTCCAATAACAGTTACATCATTCTCTCTTGCAAATGCATTCATTCCTCTTGCTAATCTCTCAGGAATGCCTTCAGCAGTAATCATGATAGTCTTAAATCCACCAAGATTTAATGCTTCCATGGTTACATCATAGGCTGTTCTAAAAGATGCAAAGTTTAAAAGTACATCTGCCTGAGGCTGGGCTGCTTTTGCATCTGCTGTTGTCTTATAAAGTGGAACCATAATCTCATCTGGCCCATAAAAGAACTTTTCAAATTTATTTCCACTTGTTGGAGCTACTATAGCTGCAACTGAAGGCGTCTCTCTTTTTATCGTATAATCATAATCCAACATTCTTTGGATTGCAGTTTTATTGTTATTCCAAAAAATTGCTTGTGTGTCTCTTGTAAATAGTGCCATATTATCTCCCCCTTACTTCTCTAGTGCCATACGCACGATATCTGTCACATGTGTCTCTGGTCCATAAACTTCGATGTAAAGACCAAGTCTATCTGCTGCCTCTTTGATATCTTTTAGACCTTTTTCATAATTTGGTCCTCCACGACGAACATAAATTTTTGTATTATGTTCTTTCATTTTATCTGCATATTGCTCGAATGATTGAATAATACCCTTAAATGTTTTTGCAACATCTGTAAAGTTTGCAATCGCACCACCGATAATAAGAATTTTATCTTTACCTTCTGAATCTGGAATTCTAGTCATAAGGTCTATCAATGTATCTGCATAAAACTTTGTCTCACCAGTAGTAGGTCCGCCACTATACTCACCATAATTTGCAAGATCATCGATACCTGCAAGATTAGCAATTGTATCAGCATAAACAACACTTGCACCGCCACCAGCAACCATTGTCCAAATTCTAGCTTCTGGTTTTAAGATTGTAAGTTTTAGCGAAGCACCTGATTTACTATCAGCATCTTCAATTGCAAGAACTTCAGGAGATTTCTCTTCCATACCAAATGAAGTTGGATAATCTACATCGCCCCACTCTTCTTTCATCATAAATCCAGCAGTATCATCTAGTTTTGCAACCATATCAAGAAGTTCAATCTTATCTCCTTGCAATACAAAAGGATTGATTTCAAGATATGCAAAATTCAATTCACGATAAGCTTTAAAGAAACCAATGGCAAACTCTGCAAAAGCTTCTTTATCTTTATCAGCAACATCAGCAGGTATGTTTGCTCTTATCTTTTTAGCAATCTCCTCTTCAGTGTCAGTGATAGTAAAAGCAACTTCAGTTACTTTCTCATCCCAACCCTCTTCTACTTCCATTCCACCCTCTGCAGACATATAGAGCATATCATCATCGCCAACACAAGTTGCAGATATATAATATTCCTCGTCTTGAGTGTGAGGAGTAAAAGGCTCAACTATGAAGTGAGTCAACATATCAGTTTGCACATCACCTGTTGGTGTATCGCCGTCAAATTCAAAGTATACTGATTGCTTAGTGCTTGATTTTTCATCAATCCAACTAGCCGCTTTTTCCAAAGAGACATCACCTGGTTTGCTATCTTTAAACAAAACTAAATCATTCTTACCTCTTTTTCCAAATAACATATCTGGTTTTGCAACTAGTGTCTTCTCTTTTAACCAAGTTTTCTCTTTTGCAGCTTCAATCAATTGTGCTCCATTTTGAACCATCACAGTCTCATAGGCATAACTGAAATTTGGAAAGTATTTACCCCAATGTTTTGCTAAAATTGACTTCCCATCATATTCTCGTATCGCTTTTTGTGCCATACATACTCCTTATCAAAATTTGTGAAATATTTTAACACTTCAATTATAAGGGAACTCTAAAAAAAGCTTATAACCTCTAGTAATCATCTATAATTTGTGAAGTTTTGAAACATAAAAAGATTTTATAGGCTTATCAAAGTAACTAATGGTAACACTTTTCATATTATTAGGATTTGCCTCATCTTTTATTTCATAAAGATTTCCTGGCATAATAGCATAAAACTCTAGTCTCTTTTGCATCTTTTTATCTGTCTTTACTTCATTAATATCACTCTCTTTTAATTCTCGCGCCAACTCTTTAGCTATATGATACTTGTATGCAAAATGTTTTGAAGGATTTTCAAAGTATAGATATAAATATTTATTTAGATGAGTAAAAGCAAAAATTAAAATAAGAGATGCAAAGATGATAGCTGCATAAGATTTATGAAAAATTCTAAGCTCTGGCAATCTAATCCTATAACTTTTTAAAAATATTGTTAACATTAAAGGAATTGCAATAACTACAAAAGGTGCAAAATCCTCAATCAAAATTATTTTCCTAAATGAAAGAGTTATAGAAAAGCACAAAGCAACAAAAGAGATATACCATATAAGTGACTTCTCCTCTTTTATCAAAATCCTATACATAGCATAAGAGAAGTACAAAAACAAAAGCGGTGAAAAGATAAGACCATAAACTGCAAAAGTATTAAAAAAATAGACTTTTGGGTTATTTGTCAAGTCGAAACCATAAACATATAAAGAGACAAAAATAAGCATCACTGAAAAAATTGTCATAAAAAGATCTTTTTTGAAAAAACCATAGATAAATAGGGCAAGATATAGTGTCAAAAATGAATCATCCACAAAAATCAATAACGGAAGCAACAGTGAATATAAATTCTCTTTTTTATTTAGAAATAAATACACAACAAGAAGTGTAAAAAAGATAACAACAGATGCACTATTAACCAAAATTGCAGAACTTGCCACACCTGGAAGCATAGTAAAAATCAAAACGCTTATAATTTTGTCAATATCTTTTTTGAGGTAAAACGCACTTACTTTATACATTAAGATAATACTACCTACATGAAAAAGCATAAAAGGAAGACGAAGTGCAAAATCATTTTGCCCAAAAAGAAAAGTCGAAAACCTTGCTAAATAGTGTACAAAGTTTCGCTCATCAAAAAAGATAATAGCCTCTTTATAGCTAATCGAAATATTGCTAATACTATAGAGTAAAAAAGAGATATCTACAATAATGATTAACGAAAGAAGAAGCCTATTTGTCGTAGGAAAACTTCTCATATATTTAGAAAATTATCAAGAATCTTATGCCCGTGTTCACTCATGATAGATTCTGGATGAAACTGTATGCCATAAATGTCATACCCCTCTATCTCTAGTGCCATTATCTCCTTATCATCTTTGCTATAAGCTGTCGGTCTCACAACTAATGGTAAATTTTCCTGATTTACAACAAGTGAATGATATCTTGTGGCTGTAAACTCTTGTGGCAAGGAATCAAAAACTTTTGTAGAGCTTGTTACTTCCATCATGGAAGTTTTACCATGCATCATATTTTTTGCTCTTATAACCTCCCCACCAAAGCTCTGAGCAATAGCCTGATGACCAAGACAAATACCCAATATAGGAATTTTACCCTTAAAATAATCAATCACATCTAAACTCACCCCCGCTTCATTTGGAGTGGCAGGACCTGGAGAAATTATAATCTTTTCAGGATTCAAAGCTTCTATCTCTTTGACACTTAAATCATCATTTCTAATAATTTTTAAATCTGCTCCAAGCTCTAGGCAGTACTGAACTATGTTGTAAGTAAAACTGTCGTAATTATCTATCATTAATATCATTTGACTATTTTACACATTATTTGATTAAGGATAACTCTATACACATCACAATATGTTACAGATAAAGACAATTAAACATTTCTGAA
>JAMONX010000151.1 GCA_027066435.1 Campylobacterales bacterium | reverse complement strand
AAAGACACTCTATCATATAACCGTCACACAAATAAACTCTACAAATGGTAAAATGCGTGTGGTAATTGATGGTGTTGAGAGTAGAGATAAAGCGGTTCCTCTTGTAAATGATCATTTGGAACATATTATTGAAATTACTTATGTATAGTGTCAAGCCATAGCTTTTCTTTAGTTTATTATGAAAATATCTTACTTATACACATTTATGTAACTTTAGTTGTGCAGACTAAGATATCTTAAGTTAAAAATACTAACTTGTTTACTGTTCATTTAATTTTTTGATTTATAATTTCACTTTAGAAAGTTTAAAAGGCGATAGATGAATAGTAAACTAAATGAGATAAAAGAAGAGATTAAAAAGATTATTGTTGGGCAAGATGAACTTATAGATGCACTTCTAGTTGGGTTGATTGCAAATGGGCATATATTGGTTGAGGGAGTTCCTGGACTTGCAAAGACTACAGCGATAAATGCGATAGCAAAATCACTAGGGATTGATTTTAAAAGGGTTCAATTTACTCCAGATTTGCTTCCTAGTGATGTTACTGGAAGTGAGATATATAACCCTAAAAATGGCGAGTTCTCCATCAAGAAAGGACCTATTTTTACAAACTTGCTACTAGCTGATGAGATAAATCGAGCACCAGCAAAGGTACAAGCTGCACTTCTTGAGGTCATGCAAGAGAGACAAGTTACAATTGGTGATAAAACATTTAAAATAGATGAACCATTTTTAGTTATGGCTACTGAAAATCCAGTTGAACAAGAGGGAACTTATAGACTTCCAGAGGCTCAACTAGATAGATTTATGTTAAAGACTTTGGTTGGTTATAACACACTTAAAGAGGAGATGGAAATAGTAAGAAGAGTTGCTATAAAGGGCTTTGAAAGTGTAAATCAAGTGGCAACTAAAGATGATTTGATTCAAATTAGAGAAGAGTTTAAGAGAGTTCATGTAGATGATGCTGTGCAGGAGTATATGACAAAGATTATATTTGCTACTAGATATCCTAAAGAGTATGGAGTTGAGGAGATAGAGGAGTTCATCAGTTTTGGTGGAAGTCCTAGAGCTTCGATTGATTTATATAAAGCAAGTTGTGCTATAGCTCTAATTCGAGGAAAAGATTATGTGACGCCACTTGATATAAGCTATATCATAAAGAGTGTGCTAAGACATAGAATTATATTAAACTATAAAGCACAAGCGAGCAATATAACAACAGATAGTGTTATCGAAAAGATTATTGCTTCAATCAAAACACCATAAAGAGGATTTATGCAACAACTGGCAAAAGAGATACTGCTTCGTGCAAAAAAAGATGTCTTTAGTGGAAACCTTGGAAACCATTTAACAACCTTTAAGGGTGATGGATTAGATTTTCGTGAAATTAGAGATTATGAGTATGGTGATGATATACGAAAACTAAACTGGAAAGCTACGGCTAAAGGAGCAGGTTTAAAGACAAATGTTTTTAATGAAGAGAGAGAGCTAAATATAGTTTTGGTTTTTGCTATTAGTGGGAGTTTGCATTTTGGCTCAGTTAAACTAAAACAGGATATTGCAGCGGAGGTTTTGACACTTCTTGCTTTTTCTGCTCTAAAAGATAACAACAAACTTCAAAGTCTTTTTTTTAGTGATCATCAAGAGAGATTTTTTGAGCCTAGCAAAAATAAGAGTATTGTCTATGATATATTAGAGAGTGCTATAGATATAGATGCACTGAAAAAAGAGGTTAATTTTAAGAGTTTGAGTAACTATATAAACAGCACTATAAAACAAAAATCTCTTATATTCATAGTTGGTGATTTCTATGGCGATATAAACTTAAGTGAAATTGCCTATAAACATGAAGTATATGCACTGATTATAAGAGATAGATTTGAGGAGTTTCCACTCCTAAATGGCGAATTTGAGTTAATCGATACAAACACTCTAAACTCTAGTGAATTAATCTTAAACAGAGATGTTGCATCTGAGTATAAAAAGCTTATAGATGATCAAGATGAAAAATTAAAAGAGCACTTTTTAGAACATAGAGTAAAGTTTGGAAAGATTTATACTGATGAAGATATATATCTAAGACTTACTGAGATTATAAAGGATTAGTTGTGGAGGGGTTAAGAGATATAAAGAGTGTAGTTGAGATACATGAATATAGTTTTTTTATATTTTTATCGCTCATCATTGCTACATTATTGTTAGTTTGGATCTTTTACTACTTTTATAAAAATAGAAGAAAAAGAAGAAAAAAGCCAACAAAAAGAGAGTTGGCACTCAAAAGATTAAAAGAGATAGATTTTGATGATACTAAAAGTGCTATTTATACATTTAGTGTTGATGGAGATCTGTTTGTAGATGCAACTAATCAAACAGAGTTTCAAGAGATTGAGAAGTTACTTCAAAAGTATAAGTATCAAAAAGAGACCTCTACTCTTGATAAGAAGGTCAAAGAGATGATGATAGAGTTTATAAGGGGGTTAAAATGAGTGGTATCGTTTTTGAATATCCTTATATCTTTTTACTTTTAATTCCATTTTTCTTATGTTTAAAGTTTTGTAAGTCAAAAGGAATGGCTCTGTATTTTCCAAATATTGTTCTACTAAAAAGAGCTTCAAAAAAAAGTAGATTTATCATAAATTTCTTGAAAATTTTGACTATCTTTACTCTTATAACTGCATTAGCAAGTCCTATAAAAGAGGATGAAGTTATTATAAAAGATGATAAAGGTTATGAAATATCACTTATTTTAGATGCAAGTGGTTCTATGAAAGAGTTTAACAAGTTTAGTATTGTAAAAGAGATTGTGGATAATTTTATAAATGAAAGAGAGCATGATAAGTTGGCTCTTAGTATATTTGCTGACTTTGCTTATGTTGCAGTTCCTTTGACTTATGATAAAAAGAGTATAAAAAGGCTCTTAAAAAGGATTGATGTAGGGATTGCGGGGGAGCAAAGAACTGCTCTTTATGAAGCTTTGTTTCTTAGCTCAAACCTATTTAAAACTAGTAAATCAAAAGAGAAGATTGCAATCCTTTTAACGGATGGTGTTGATAATACTGGAACTATTCCTCTTGATGTTGCTATAAAAACAGCCAAAAAATATGGCATAAAAGTCTATACCATTGGAGTTGGAAATGGTAGAGATTTTAATCCTTCAGTACTTAAAAAGATTGCAGCTAGCACAGGGGGAGAGTACTTTGCAGCTTCAACAGTTGAGAGATTAAAAGAGATATATAAGAGTATAAACCAACTAGAAAAGAGTGAGATAAAAGCTGATAAGTATATCAAAAAGAGCTACTATTTTCAGTATGCTTTAGCACTATCACTACTATTTTTGATACTCTATTTTTATCTGGCTAATAGGGAGTAAAAGATGTTTTATTTTAAAGATATAGAGTTTTTGTGGCTTTTACTATTGATAGTGCCTCTTGTTTTTTTATTAAAAAATAAAAATTCAGCATTTGGAAGTATCTTCTCAAAAGATGTACTTAGAAAGATAGAGATAAAAAATAAAAGATTATCTAAAAGAGCAAGAGATATTTTAATTATACTCTCTTTGGCACTTGTCATATTTGCGATCGCTAGACCACAGATGGACAATGGTGAAATAAAAGTAAAGTCAAGTTTTATAAATATAGTAGCAGCTATCGATATGTCAAAGTCAATGTTTGCAAATGACATATATCCAAATCGTTTTGAGTTTGCAAAAATGAAGTTTTTTAACACACTAGAGCATCTAAAGAGTGCAAAAGTTGCACTGATAGGATTTAGTACTCAGACATTTTTAATCTCACCTTTGACTGAGGATTTTCACTCACTAAAGTTTTTGGCTAAAAATCTAAACCTTGAGTATCTATCACTAAAAGGAACAGATATATTAAGCACTTTAGAAGCAGCTGAAAATCTATTTGATAAAGAGAAAAAGAAGATTTTACTTCTCTTTACAGATGGAGGAGATAAGAGTGATTTTAAAAGAGAGATAGAGTATGCAAAGGAGCATAATATAGTCATATATATCTACAATATCGGTACAAAAAAAGGTGGCGTTATAGAGGGTAAGAGTGGAGTATTAAAAGATAAAAAAGGTGATATAGTCGTAGTAAAAAGAAATGACGCCATAAAAGAGTTGGCACTTCAAACTGGTGGAGGGTATCTAAACTACTCACTTGATAAAAATGATATAAAAGTTTTAACAGATGCAATTGAGAGAACTTATAAAGCCAAAGATGAAGAAAGTAGCATAATCAAAGATACAAAAGAGCTCTTTTACTATCCGTTGGCACTTGCTATAGTTTTGTTTTTTACTGCACTATTTTCACTACCAAGGAGAAGATTATGAAAAAGTATGTATTACTTATAACAATTTTAAATCTCTATCTAGGGGCATCTGTTTTAGACTTTGTAGATATCAAAAAAGCAGAAAATGCTTACAAGGCAAAAGATTATCAAAGTGCTTCAAAGTTTTACTCTAAAGTAGATAATGATGAAGCAAGATATAACCAAGCAGATACTCTATATCGCCAAAAAAAGTATAAAGAGGCACTAGAGGTATATAAGAGTATAAAAGATGAAAAATTAAAGTTTAAAAAACTTCATAACATGGGCAATAGTTATGCAAATTTAAACAAAATTGATGAAGCTATAAAATCTTATGAGGATGCACTAAAGATAGAACAAGATAAAGATACAAAATACAATCTTGAACTTCTGAAAAAGAGAAAAGATAAAGAGGATAAAAAGAAGAAAAAAGATAAAGATAAAAAAGACAAACAAAAGGACTCAGACAAAAAAGAAGATAAAAAAGATAAGGATAATAAACAAAACAAAGAGAAGCAAAAACAAGAGAACTCAGACAAGAGTAAAGACAAAGACAAAGACAAAGACAAAGACAAAGACAAAGACAAAGACAAAGACAAAGACAAAGACAAAGACAAAGACAAAGACAAAAAAGATAGCTCAGATAAAGAGAGCAAAAAAGATAAGAAACAAAAGCCTAAAGAGAGTGACGATAAAAAAGAGCCAAAACAGAAAGAGGCTCAAGAAAAAAAGGCTCAAAAAGATAAAAAGCAAGAAAAAGCCTCTAAAGAGGGAGCAAAACAGACAAAACAGCCACCAATTTCCAACATGGAAGAGAGAAAATGGCAAAAAATGCTAAATCAAAGAGGGGTAAATACCCTAATGATTCCACTAAATAGTAAAGGAGAACAAAGAGATGAAAAAAATCCTTGGT
>JAMONX010000150.1 GCA_027066435.1 Campylobacterales bacterium | reverse complement strand
TTCAAAAGCGGTGTAGCTTCTGGCATAATTATAGTAGAAGGTATTTGAAACTTTTTGGCACTAAAAGCGACACCTTGTGCATGATTTCCAGCACTCGCTGCTATAACACCCTTTGCTCTCTCCTGTTCTGATAAAGAGGCTATTTTATTGTAAGCTCCTCTTAATTTATAAGCACCTGTTAATTGAAGATTTTCCTTCTTCAAGTAGATAGAAGCGTCACAATAGCTACTTAAAATCGGGGCATATGCAAACGGAGTTTTATCAATAACATCTTTTATACTCTCTTTAGCTTTTCTTATCTCTTCTAAAGGTATCAATGAGAAATCACTCTATGCTCTATCATGGTGCATCTATTTTGTATAACATAAAGCCCTAAATCTTTTGCTCTCTTAGCTGCCTTGTTATTTACAATACCTTTTTGAAGCCAAAGTACTTTTACATCAGCTCTCTCTTGTATCGCATCTACAATCTCATCAGCAACTTCTGCTTTTCTAAACATATTTACCATATCAACCTTCTCTTTAACTTCACCAAGTGTACGATAAACTCTCTCTCCAAGTATTATCTCCCCTTTTGGATAGATAGGTATTATTTTAAATCCTTGTCCTTGAAGATATTTTGCAACTTTATGGCTATCTTTCTCCTCTTTTGGTGAAAGCCCAGGAATTGCTATTGTTTTTACATTTTTAAAAATCTCTTTTATTGCATCTGATTCTTCATTTACTGTTGGGATTTCATGCTCCATCTTATACACTCCTATTTAAACCAATTCTTTACTTTGTCCAACACTCCATCAAACTTATTTTCAGAGACTTTGCTCTCATAACCAAATGAGTCTCCAAGTTTTATAAGTAACTCTTTTTGTTCATCATTTAGTTTTTTAGGATAAATAATTCTCACTTGAGCTATCATATCACCTTTTCTACCATTATGAACATTTGCTACCCCTTCATTTTTTAAAACAAATTGCTCTTTGTCTTTGACTCCAACAGGAATATTTATCTCTTTTTCACCATTTAGTGTAGGAATTTTTATAACTCCTCCAAGCACAGCCTGTGTAAAGAAAACAGGAACTTCTATATAAATCATATCACCATCTCTAACAAAATGTTCATCTTCTAAAACTAAGATGCGAACATATAAGTCACCTCTTCTACCTCTTTTATCGATATTTCCTTTTTGACTTACACGAATTCTATTATCATTATCTATTCCTGCTGGTATTGAAACTTTTGTGGAAGCTTTCTCTTGTGTATAACCCTTTGCATCACATTTATCGCATCTGGAAGTTACTTTTTTCCCTGTACCCCTACAACTCTCACACTCTTGAGCAAAGGTCATAAATCCTTGTCGATAATATTGCTCACCCTTACCCCCACACTCTTGACAAGTTGATGGTTTTTTATCTTTATCTCCTGTGCCATCACAAGCTTCACAAGGCTTTTTATATCTATACTTTATCTCTTTTTCACAACCAAAGATTGCTTCACTAAACTCTAAGGTAATTTCACTCTCTACATCCAAAGGGTATTGTTGATGCTCTCTTTGTCTAGTTCCTCCACCACCAAAACCAAATCCAGAGCCAAACACAGACTCAAAGATAGATCCTAAATCATCCATGTTATGACTTTGGCTAAAACCTTGTCGATTTAATCCTTCAACTCCATATCTATCATAGGTTGCTCTTTTTTGCTCATCACTAAGTACTTGATAAGCTTCATTTACCTGTTTAAATTTCTCTTCTGCCTCTTTATCACCTTGGTTTTGATCAGGGTGATACTTCATCGCCATTTTTCTATAGGATTTTTTTATCTCTGTTCCTGAAGCGTCTCTTTGAACTTCTAATACTTCGTAATAATCAATTTCTACTGCCATTTTCTACCTATTTAAAAATTTTTTAGCAATATTAGCTCATTTGTACTAAAAAAATGCTCTATTACTAAAAAGAATTTTGATAGTGTCGATATAAAGAGAATAAGAAAGTTATAAATGAGGGGAAAGTGTGAATACTAGAGAATTACAAGAGATCACAAACGACACACTAAAAGAGGTAAGAAATTATGAAATCGTAACGCCAAATTTCTTTTCAGATACATTTTATGAAAAAGCAATAGTAGTCAATCCTGATTTACAAAAAGAAGAAATTTTAAATGAAGGGGTAGAAGGTACACTTGCTAAAGTTCTACATATTCAAAAAGAGACTAAAGAGCACACAAGTGAGCTAAAAGAAAATATTAATGAAGCCACGGTTGCAATTTCTAATAAAGATGATAAAAGTTTAGGAGAAGTTCAAAGTAAGATTGATGATTTATATAAAAGAATACTACAACTTGAAGAGCAAGTTTATATAGATGAATTAACAAAAGTACAAAATAGAAAATGGCTTTTTGAAGAATTACTAAATGATGAACACTTTAAAAATGATGGTACTTTAACATTTTTAGATATTGATAAATTTAAAAGTATAAATGACTCTTATGGTCATGTTGCAGGAGATAAAGTACTTGTTATGATTGCAACTTTAACAAAAAAATTACCAAATTCTAAAACTATTCGATATGGTGGTGATGAATTTATCATAGTTTCACAGAGTGAAAACAAAGAGAGCCAACAAAAGTTTTTTGAAAACATCAATAAAAACCTTGCAAAAAAGAATCTTAAGTATCAGGGGGAACTATTTCGTGTAGGTATTTCTTACGGATGCATAGATTATAAAGCTGGTGAAGATTTTAATAAAGTACTTGAAAAAGTAGATAAAATGATGTATGAACACAAAAAAATCAGAGCATCTCTTTTAGAAACTGTTTAGCATAGGTTAAATCTTCTTTAATCTGTTTTTTAAGAGTCTCTAAACTTTTAAATTTTCTATTATCTCTTATAAAATCTATAAAAGAGATGGAAATCTCTTTTGGTAAATTTTCAATATCTTCATCCAATATATGAGTCTCTATTGAGTAGTTACCATCTGTAGAAACTCGTTGTCCTATAAAAGTAGCTGATGGATAAGATTTTTCACCAATTTTTGTTATTGTTGCATAAACTCCATCTTTTGGAATTAAAAATTCTTTGCATCTGAGGTTAATAGTTGGAAAAAGTTTTTTACTCCCTAATCCCTGCCCTTTTATTACATTTCCAATGATTTCATAATTTCGACCAAGTAGTCTATTTGCAGTCTTTATATTGCCAAGTGTTAGCTCTTCTCTTATTAGTCTTGAGTGTACCGATATACCATCAAAAAACACCTCTTTAACAATAACAACTTCTCCTTCATACAATCTCTTTAAATCATCAACATCTGCTTTTGCCATATGTCCAAAACGAAAATCATAACCTACCACAATCTTTTTAAGATTGATGAAATATTTTTTGAGATATATAATAAAATCTTCACCACTCATATCTTTAATATCTTCAAATTTTAGAAAAAAACACCCTTGCTTTATATATTTACATCGATGACTGTTTGGAGTTAGAGATGCACTATCTTTGTCTATAACCAAAATTGCTCCATTTGGGCCTAAATGAGAGATAAGTTCTTGATGTGCGATATGAAGTCCATCAAAGCCTCCAATAGCTATAGAATTTATCTCTTCATTTTTTAAAGTAGTAGAAAATTTCTTCATTTCCCTCTTTGCCCTTTACTTTAGAATGCTCTTTTTTGATAAGTTCCCAACCAAGCACAGAAGTTCTTTTTTCAAAAATTTGTCTCTGTAAAATGATAGCTTTAGCATCCTTAACAACCCCATTTTTATCTCTTTTTACCTCTCGCCCTACTTGAAATTGAGGTTTAAAAAGGATAACTATCTCATAGTTTGCAAGTCTATCAATATCTTTTAGAATATGCTCAATTCCCACAAAAGAGACATCACAACTTACAAAATCAAAACAAAAACCACTCTCAAAATCCCTAATATCTTTACCCTCAAAGCTTATAACTTTTGGATTTTCTTTCAAAATATGACTAAGCTGATCTCTTCCTACATCAACAGCGGTAACTCTCTTTGCCCCATA
This sequence comes from Campylobacterales bacterium, assembly GCA_027066435.1. Classification (GTDB taxonomy): domain Bacteria; phylum Campylobacterota; class Campylobacteria; order Campylobacterales; family QNZT01; genus SZUA-1433. Next base: position 1,279 of record JAMONX010000150.1, on the reverse strand, counting down.
TTGACAAAGAATTTGTACAAAGCCACCAGTACTGCTTCCAATATCTAAGCATATTTTTTCATTTACATTTATATTATTGTCATCAAAAAAAGATTTTAATTTATAAGCTGCACGACTAACATAGATAACATCTTCCAAAATCTCTATCATTTGATTTTCAATCTTAAATGATGGTTTTGTGATAATTTTATCAGCAACTTTTACTTTTTTATTTTTTATAAGCTCTTGTGCTTGATTTCTGCTAACTGTATAACTGTTTTTTTGAAGGTATTTATCTAATCTCATGCTCTAATTTTTAATTTATTTTATTAAATTGTAACTATTTGTTATAAAGTACTTCAATTTATGTTATAAATTACTTAATTTTTGCTATTCTTACATAGAAGGTCTAAATAAAAAACAATTTTGTTCGATTTAGTAATATAACAAATTTAAAGTATAGGGGAAAATATGAAAGTATCAAACAAAGAGATTGCAGCGTCAATTAACAAAACACCTTCAGCTATATCATATCTGAAGAAAAATAACTATGAGGAATTTTTAATTCTAAAACTTGGTGTTTTGTGCAACAAATTAAATCTAGATAACGAAGATTTAATGGCTATGTATTCGTTAAAACAAATTGAACTAAAAAGAGTTGCATCTTAAGTTTATATGTTTAGAGGTGTATTGATTTTTCCTGGAGGGGTTTAGTCAGTATTTAATTTTAGCTAGATAGAGTCCGTTTGGTATGACTATATCTGTAGAGTGGCGTTTTTTCAATAATAGTTGCTCTTTTAAATCTTTCTTGGTTAACTTACCATTTGAAATATCCAAAAGAAACGAAACCATCATCCTAATTTGGCTTCTTAAATATCCATTTGCTTCAAAATAGAAGATATAGCAATCTTTATATCTATAAAATCTTGTTTTATACACTATCCTAACGGAAGATTTAGTACCACCTTTTGATTTTTTAAAAAAAGAAAAATCGTGTTCTCCTTCAAAATATTTAATAGATTCTTGTATAATTTTTTCATCTATCTTTGATATAAAAAATAGATAAGGTGTCATAAAAACTGAAGGCTCTTTTATAGATATAATATATCTATAAACTCTTCTCTTTGCACAAAACCTAGAGTGAAAATTATCATCAACCTCTTTAATATTTTTGATATAAATATCGGGAAGTGCTTTTTGATTCATAATATTTTTTAACTTATCAATATCAGACCAAAAAGGTGGAACTTCTATATCAATTACCGCTCCAGATGCATGAACTCCACTATCAGTTCGTCCG
>JAMONX010000149.1 GCA_027066435.1 Campylobacterales bacterium | reverse complement strand
CAACCTAAACAAAAAACTATAAAAAGCAATAGCGTAGAGTTAAATGCAAGTACATTCAAAAAAGATTTTACTATCTATGGAAGTACAGATCCAAAACTAAAAATAGCTCTAATTGTAGAGTTTGAAGCAAGTGAACCAAAAGGTGATTGTTACAATATAAGCAATGGCTGGGGATCATTTAGAAAATTTACAGCTTCATCTGTATCATATGGAAAAAGTAAGTTTGAGCTATATGTACCCCTAAAATGGGAAGATAGCTTGGGTGTAAATGATTGTGGTTATGAACTTTATGATGTAACACTTCATATATCAATGCCTCCACAAAGTTATGTAGCACCTCTAAATTTACTTCTTGTAGCTGATAATGAAAGTGACTATAAACTGCTTGGAAAAAATATTTTTGATCACGATAGAGATTACAAAGTACGATATTTAACTGGGCTTAGTTTTATAAATTGTACTAACAAAGCAAATAAAAATGATTCTCCATTACTTGTATGTAAATCAAATCTTGATATTTCAAATATCAAAAAAAGTGATACTATCCCAAGCAAACTTGGCTATGGGATAAATATCATCTTAAGTAAGTAACAAACCCAGATTATGTGATAGACTGGGTTAAAAGATACTCATTAAAACTTCCAAACTTATCTTTCTCTTTTAGATAATCCTCAACTAGCCCTTCTAAAAGAAGATGAATATCACTTGAACTTGCTTTTAGCTTGGATTTTTTAGCAAACTCTTTTTCACTATTATCCATCTTTGCACCCAAAACTAGACGAAACCCACTATCGCTATCTACCTTAGCTCCAATTAGTCCAATATCTGAAATATGCGAATGTACACAAGAATTTGGACAACCACTAAAAGTTATAGAAACACTCTCATCAAAATCAGGAAATCTATTTTCCAAATGAGATATAACACTCTTTTGAAGCTCTTTTGTCTCACTTATAGCAAATTTGCAAAACTCTAAACCTGTACAGGCTAAAGCTCTTACTTTAAAAGCTGATGGCTTGGAAGTAACCCCTACTTCTTTTAGACTCTTTTTAAAGCTCTCTATCGATTCATTAGGCACATCAACAGCAATAAAATTTTGAGTAGTTGTTAGGGCTATTGACTCAACACCATACTTTCTCATAGATTGAGAGATATTTCTCAAACCTACTCCACCAACATCTCCACTCTGAGTTGTAAAACCAATATGAGAAGTTTTTTCATCTTTACTTTTTGTTTTGCCAAAGTGATTTCTTTTAAGAAACGAAGGCTTTTCTAACTCAGTAGACTTCCTTATCTCAAAGCCTAAAAACTCTTCTAACTTTTTTTGAAACTCTAAAATTCCCAAAGACTCTACAAGATGTCCAATTCTTGCTTTTGCTCTATTTTCCCTATTTCCAAAATCTCTAAAAAGTGTGGCAACACCAGCTGCAACTTTCACAATCTGATTCTCTTTTACAGAACCTAAAAGTGAAGCAAATCTTTTATTGCTTGCAAGTCCTCCACCAATATAAACATTAAAACGAATTTCATCACAATCTTTAAAAGCAACAAAACTTAAATCCTGAATTTCATGCACTATACATCGGTTTTGGCATCCACAAATCCCTATTTTATATTTTCTTGGAAGATTAATAAATTCACTATTTGCTTGAAAATATTCATTTAACTGTGAAAAAACCTCTCTTGTATCAATAATTTCATCACCACTCATACCACTAAGAGGACAAGTTACAATATTTCTCGGACAATCTCCAGATGCCATTTGAGTTGTGAGAGATGAAGATTCAAGCATCTCAAAGATTTCAGGCAAATCTTTAAATTTTATATAGTGAAATTGGATATCTTGACGAACTGTAAAATCAGCCTTGTTTTGTGCAAATCTCTCGGATATATCTCCTAAAACTTCAAGTTGCTTCAAATTAATTTTTCCACAAGGCAGCTTAACTCGAAGCATATAAAAGCTTTTGTTTTCATCGTTTGAGTGTTTGTTATGAGGATACATCCCATACCATTTTAGTCTATCAATTGTCTCATCATCAACAATTTCACCATTTTCGGCATATCTATATATATCTTTTATAACATCAAGAGGATTCATTTGTGCTTTTATTCTCTCTACTCTTTGTGCTTTACTCTCTTTTTGCATCTTAGACCTTTATATATTGTAATCATTACTTTTAGTAATATCTTTTACATCCCAATGAGGGAAATGTTTTCTAACAAGTGCATTCATCTCTATCTCAAAAGCAGAAAAGCTATGCTCTTGTTGGATATCTGATTTTTTTATTATCATTCCAGCACCTAGTGTATTGTTTGTAATTCTATCTATTATTATAAAACTACCAGTATATCTATTTTTTTCATAAGAATCACAGGCAATTGGTCTATCAAGATTGATTCTAGCCTCTGCAATTTCATTTAATTCTAGCTCAACACAATCTTTTTTATTAAAATTATTTACGTCAATTTTATGATAAAAAGTGTCAATTGTGCCACTTGTCATAGTTGTAGCTCTTTTAATATAATAACTTTTATTTTTCACAAGTGACTCTTCACTCATCCAAACGATATGTACATCAAGAGAAGATGCATATTGAGGTAAATTATCACTCTTTACAATCATATCTCCACGACTGATATCTATCTCATCCTCTAGAGTTAGAGTAATAGCTTCACTAGCTCCTGCACTTTCAAGCTCTCCATCATAAGTTACGATAGATTTTACTTTTGAACTCTTTTTTGAAGGCAAAACTGTAATCTCATCACCTACTTCTATAACTCCAGAGCAAATTGTCCCACAATATCCTCTAAAGTCTAAGTTTGGTCTATTTACATACTGAACTGGCAATCTAAAATCATCATAATTTATATCATCACTTATCTTGATATTTTCTAAGACATGCATAAGTGTATCACCCTCATACCAACTAGTCTTTTTACTCTTATCAACAACATTGTCTCCACTAAGAGCTGAAAGAGGGATAAATGTGATATCTTTTATCCCTAATTCTTTTGCGAAGTTTTGATAATCTTCTTTGATTTGCTCATAGGTTTCTTGTGAAAAGTCTACTAAATCCATCTTATTTACTGCAACTACAATATGTTTTATACCCAAAAGTGAAACTATAAAACTATGTCTTCTTGTTTGAGTCAAAACCCCTCGTCTTGCATCTATTAAGATAATAGCAAGATCAGCTGTACTAGCTCCTGTTGCCATGTTTCTTGTATATTGCTCGTGGCCGGGAGTATCTGCAATGATAAACTTTCTCTTATCAGTTGAAAAATATCTATAAGCAACATCTATAGTAATCCCCTGCTCTCTTTCACTCTGCAATCCATCAACCAAAAGTGCTAAATCAATAGCCTCTCCAGTTGTTCCTGATTTCTTGCTATCTTTTTTGATAGAACTTAACTGATCTTCATAAATCATCTTAGAGTCGTATAAAAGTCTGCCTATAAGAGTACTTTTCCCATCATCAACACTTCCACATGTGATAAATCTAAGCAACTCTTTATTTTGGTGAAGCTTTAAATATGCCTCAATATCTTTACTTATTAATTCGCCTTGATGTGCCATTAAAAATACCCCTCCATTTTCTTTTTTTCCATACTTCCAGCTTCATCACTATCGATTAGCCGTCCTTCTCTCTCACTTGTTTTTGTAAGTAGCATCTCTTGTATAATTTCAGGAAGTGTAGTGGCATTTGACTCCACCGCACCTGTAAGTGGATAACATCCAAGAGTTCTAAATCGTACCATTTTTTGAATGGCTTTATCAGAGTGTTCTTTTGGCATCCTATCATCATCAACCATGATATCAACTCCATCTATCTTAACCACTGGTCTCTTCTTTGCAAAATATAGAGGAACAATAGGTATCTCTTCCATATAGATATATTGCCAGATATCAAGCTCAGTCCAATTTGAGAGAGGAAAAACCCTGATACTCTCTCCTTTGCTTATATTTGCATTGTAAATATTCCAAAGTTCTGGTCTTTGGTTTTTTGGATCCCATCTGTGATTTGGGTCACGAAATGAGTAAATCCTCTCCTTTGCTCGACTCTTCTCTTCATCTCTTCTAGCCCCACCAAAAACTGCATCAAATTTATACTTGTTAAGTGCTTGTTTTAAACCTTGCGTTTTCATAATATCTGTATGAACTTTTGAACCGTGGCTAAAAGGTCCAACATTTGCTTCCAAACCTTCAGGATTGCTATGAACTAAAAGTTCTAAACCTAAATCTTTTACTCTCTTATCACGAAATGCAATCATCTCTTTAAATTTCCACTTAGTATCAACATGAACCAAAGGAAAAGGAAGCTTTGCAGGATAAAATGCCTTTAAAGCCAAATGAAGCATAACAGCCGAATCTTTACCAACAGAATAAAGCATTGCAGGATTATCAAACTCCGCTATAACTTCTCTCATAATATGTATCGACTCATTTTCTAATTTTTTCAAATGTGTAATTTTTTCTCTTTTTAGCACTTTTATACTCCTACTTTTTTATGTAATCCGCACTCTTTATGTATCGGCTCTTCCCACCACCATCTACCAGCTCTTATATCCTCACCTTCTTTGACCGGCCTCGTACATGGAGCACAGCCGATACTTGGATAGTTTTTTTCATGAAGCTCATTGTATGGTACTTTGTTCTCTTTTATATAATCCCAAACATCTTTTTCACTCCAAGATATCAGAGGATTTAACTTTATAACCCCAAAATTTTCATCATACTCAATAAGACTCATATCATCTCTTGTAACTGATTGAGATGCACGAAGCCCTGTTATCCAAACATCAACACTCTCTAATGCCCTTTTTAAAGGCTCCATTTTTCTGATATTGCAACACTCTTTTCGATTTTCTATGCTTTCATAAAAAGCATTTATACCTTTTGTATTTACATAGTTTTCAACTCTCTTATTTTGTGGAAAAAATAGCTCAATTTTAACCCCATATTTATGATTAGTTTGAGCTATCAAATCATATGTTTCATATGGAAGTCTACCAGTATCAAGAGTAAAAACTCTCGCACTTTTTGTGATGCTAAAAAGCATATCACTTAAGACTTGATCTTCAGCTCCCAAACTTGATGAAAGAGCAATTTTATCATCATAGTTTTCTAAAAAAAACTCTAACAACTCCTTTGTATCTAAACCTTCAATATCTTTTTTTAACTCATCTATATTTTTCATACCGCTCCTATATCCTATAATCATCTTCTATTTTAACTCGACCAAAACTTATCTTATTCCAAGCTCTCTCATGATAGTAGAATAAAATCATCTTAGTAACAAGTTCAATAGCTCCAATAGAAGCTGCCATACCTAAACTTCCAGTAATAAAATATGATATAGCAATAGTATCAAGCGTTCCAACTGCTCTCCAAGAGATTGTTTTTACAATACTTCTATAAGGTTTTTCATGCATCTTTAACTCCACGCCAAGTAAATCAATCATTTTACTTAGGATTAAATATTAAAAAGAAGTATAGTGTAATAAATCTTTAATGTCAAGTAAGTTTATCTAGTAGCTTAGGTATTTTAATGATTTAGATATCAAAATTAGAAGGGTTTTGCAATTACGGTATACTTCAAAGCCGTAATTGCAATATGTTGTGAATATATACTTTTGTCTAATGTTCTGCTATTTCTGCTAAATTAAACTCTACAACCTTTCTACTATAAGAAATTTCCGTCCAATTTTCATCTAGCTTCATAAAACCAATACCGATTATATCTTGTGTAAAGTCAATTGAGCTTTTCAAATAAGTACTATAAGTCCCCAAACCAACCTCTTCCCAGTTCCACTCTGTGCTATTTCCACCCTTATATTTATAAATTCTATTATCTTCTAATAAATACTCAAATCCTCCACCAATAAACATATACCCAGTCTCATTGTTGTTGTCGATATCTAAAAAGTGAAGCATATGTTTGTAATTATTATGATTGTATTCCAAATTAAATTGTTTAAACTGTATTGAATTTTCAAAATTATTAAATGTTACACCCATGATACCAGTTCCCTTATTTGCAAGCATCAATCTACTACCCATAAGATTCTTATGAATAATATATTTTTGGGATGGTGTTTGTGTAGAATCATTCCAGTTTGCATTAATTTTAAAAGCTTTTGTTATAAATACTTCCTGAATATCAGGTAATAAACTTAAAGGTACAGTAACATTTATATAGCTATATGGAAAAGGATTACTGACCATCCCTTGTTCTACCCATTGGTTATCTTCATATTTGTAACTAGGTTCTTGACTGCTATTTGGTATAAAAGTAAAATACTGAGTATCAACCAAAGAAATCATATCCCAAGTCCAATCTTTACCATCACCTGTATATTTGTAAAGTCTGTTATCCTCAACTACATATTCACTACCGATATTTTCGCCATAAGGATTGTATCCTGTTTGGCTATCGCTATCAATATCTATAAAAAATTGTGTATGTCCTTTCGCATCAATACTATAATTGTGGATCTTAAAAGATATATCATCATCACTATTTTCAATATTATATGTGTTTTCATCGACAAATTCGGATACATTATCTCTTACAATTTTATTTGGCTGTGTATACTTTTCATCGTCCGATAATATTTTGCTTTTTACTCCAACATCTTCACCACCACATCCACTCATTAAAAAAGCACCTAGAGATACACCTAAAATAATATTTGTTAAATTCATTACATTCCTTCAGACTTAATTTTTTCAAATACCATTTTATCATTCAAGATAAAAAACTTTACTTAAAATGATATTTTACTAATAATGATAAATAAAAATAACTTTTTGTAACAAATATCATACATATAGTTAATAAATAGGAAAATTTATTATAATCTTTTCTCTTTTTAAGTAAACTAAATAATCACATATATAGATTTAGTAATATCATAATTACCTTATCTATATAAAATAAAAAATAAGGATATTTTATGTCACTTTTTCAAACAAAAACAGAACATCTATTTTTAACAGCAATTGTTTTAATCTCCATATTTATTTTAACCCCAAATGCGGAAGCTAGGGGTATGAGCATCTATGAGGGTGAACCAACCGTTGATGATTGTCGTAAGTGTCACGGAGATAATGAGAAACAACCACATCCATTATTACAAACTGTTAATGCAGATCGTCATCATATGTTGATAGGTAATCCTATACAAGGATTTTACAATGGTTATCACGATACTGTTGCTCCAGGAGATACTTCAGAAGGTGTGTACAATTGTATGACCTGTCATGAGATAGAAAATTCATCATTTAATGCTCCTAGAAACTGTTTAACATGTCATCCCGCATGGTCTGTACAAGGTATGCCTCATAGAGGAACAAATGTACACCATAATACAGACGCATTTAAAAGTCGTAATTGTCGTGCTTGTCATGGATTTTTACAATCAAGTAGTTCAAGTATGGGAGGAATGAGTAGAGGTGGCAGAGTGAGTAGAGGAGGTAGAAGATAAGCGAGAAATCGCCCTTCAAGATCGAAATATAGGTAAAAAAGATTTGGTTTAAGGATGAACCTACTTTGTGCTATTGTTAATATTGATTCAGAACCTAATAAAAACTACCGTTTGTAATGATTGAAAATTAAATGTTTTAGGAGAAGTCTATTATTATTCCTCTTGATTTATAAAATTTTACAAATAACTTGATACAATGCTGAAAAATTATGAGGATGTTTGATGAAAAAAGTGGCGTTTATCTTCCCTGGTCAGGGGTCACAATCTATAGGAATGGGGAAGGATTTTTTTGACTCCTCTGATGTTGCGAGAGAAATGATTGGAGCTTCTAGTGATAGATTGGGGTTTGATTTTAAAGAGCTTTTGTTTGAGGAAAATGATAGATTAGAGCAAACTATGTTTACTCAGCCTGCTATTTTGCTTGTGAGTGCTATCGCTCATAAGCTTTTTGAAAATGAAATGGAGATTAAGCCTGTTTTTGCACTAGGTCATTCGCTTGGAGAGTTTTCGGCACTTTGTAGTGTTGGGGCTTTGGATAGTGTTGATGGTGTGGAGCTTGTGCATCAGAGAGGTAAGCTCATGCAAGAGGCTTGTAGTGGTGTAGATGCTGGAATGATGGCTCTTATTGGGTTAGATGATGAGAAGATAGAGGAGATAACAGCTACTGCAAGAGATGAGGGGAAAAAGGTTTGGGCGGCAAACTATAACAGTGATGGACAGGTGGTTATTGCTGGGATTAAGAGTGATTTGTCCGCACTTGAGAGTTCATTTAAAGATGCAGGAGCTAAAAGAGCGATACTTTTAAACATGTCCGTAGCTAGTCACTGTCCGCTTTTAGAATCAGCAGTTTTACCGCTTGAAAAGAACTTGCAAAAGTTTATAAAAGATGAGTTTATATCTCCAGTCATCTCAAATGTCACAGCTTCTGGATATGAGAGCAAAGATGTATCTATATCTCTACTTGCAAAGCAATTAACACAACCTGTACTTTACAAGCAATCTATCACAAGATTTGAAGATGATATCGACCTATTTATAGAGTTTGGAGGCAATGTTTTAAAAGGGTTAAATCGCAGAAGCACTAAAAAACCTACTCACTCCATAGTAGATATGAAATCACTCCAAGAAGCATTTGAACTCATGTCATGAAAGTAGCTTTATCTCAGATTTCACCAAAACTTAGCCGTGATAACTTTGACTTGCATGAAAATGCCATCGCAGAGGTAAAAGATATGGCAGATGTCATCATCTTTCCTGAATTATCTATGAATGGTTATATGCTTATGGATTCAGTTTATGAAGATGCATTTTTACTTGGAGAATTGAGCATCTTTGAAGAGCTTAGCAAAGATATAGATATCATCATCGGAGCTGCAACAAAAGAGGAGCATAAGATTTATAACTCTGCTCTTTACTATAGTGATGGGAAACTGACAAACATCCACCACAAAAACAATTTACCAAACTATGGGATGTTTCAAGAGAGTCGCTTCTTCTTTAAGGGTGATGGGCTTAGAGCATTTGAGAGTAGCTATGGGAAAACTATGGTCGTTGTTTGTGAAGATTTGTGGAGTTCTAGCATCATAGACCAGATTGCATCTGCTAAGCCTAACCTTGTCTATGTCATCGCAAACTCTCCAGCTCGTGGATTTGTTGAAGATGAGCTAGAGATTGAGAAAAAATGGCGACGAATTTTATCTACAACCGCTATCTTATCAGGAGCTCATGTTATCTTTGTAAATCGCGTTGGATTTGAAGATGGTCTTGGGTTTTGGGGCAAAAGTATGATTTTTAATCCTGAGGGCATTATAAAACAGAGTGCAAAAATGTTTGAGAGAGATATGATTATAGGAACTATAAATCAAAATCTCTCAAAAGTACAAAAATATCTACTAAGAACAAGTTAAGGAAAAATATGAAAATAGCAATCATGGGTGCAATGGTCGAAGAGATAGAACCACTGTTAAAATTTTTAGGCGATTATGAAACCATAAAAGTCGCTGGAAACACTTACTATAAAGCGACCTACAAAGATTTAGAGCTCATCATCGCTTATAGCAAGATTGGAAAAGTGTTTGCATCCCTAACTGCTTCTACAATGATAGAAAAATTTGGAGCCGAAAAACTACTATTTAGCGGAGTGGCTGGGGCTATAAATCCAAAGCTAAAGATTGGAGATCTCATAGCTGCAACTTCACTTTGTCAGCATGATTTGGATATCACGGCATTTGGACATCCTTTTGGGTATGTGCCTGAGGGAAAAGTTTTTATCCAGAGTGATAAAACTCTTCTTGGTATCGCCAAAGAGGTTGCATCTGATTTGGATAGAGAGCTGCTAGAGGGTATCATAGCAACGGGCGATCAGTTTGTTGCAGATGAGAGTCGTAAAAATTGGATTAGCGATACTTTTGGTGCAGATGCATTAGAGATGGAGGGTGCTTCTGTTGCTGTTGTATGTGATGCACTTGAAGTTCCGTTTTTTATACTCAGGGCCATCAGTGATAGTGCAGATATGGATGCAGGTTTTAGTTTTGAAGAGTTTTTAGAGACTTCAGCAAAAGAGAGTGCGGATTTTGTGATCTGTATGCTTGATAAACTTGCGACAAAGTAAAAGATGATAGATATAAGTAAAAGACTTTTAAGAATTGTAGGTCGCACAAATGCAAAGTATGACCTTATTTGTGAAGGTGACAGGGTTCTTTTGGGATTAAGTGGTGGTAAAGATTCGCTAACATTGGCTCATGTTTTAAATCGTCAAAGAAAAGTAACTCCTTTTGATTTTGAATTTTTGGCTGTTACTATCGACTATGGGATGGGAGAGGATTTGAGAGAATTGAGTGCTCATTGTAAGGAGTACGGCATCCCTCATGAAGTGATTAAGACAAATATCTATAAAACTGCACAGGAGAAAATACGAGAAAATTCATCATTTTGTAGTTTTTTCTCTAGGATGAGAAGAGGAGCTTTGTATAAAGTAGCACAAGAAAGAGGTTTCAATAAATTAGCTTTAGCACACCATTTAGATGATGCAGTAGAGAGTTTTTTTATGAATTTTTTATATAATGGAGCTTTGAGATCAATGCCTCCTATTTACAAAGCAGAAAATGGTCTTATGGTAATTCGTCCGTTTATTTTAGCCCGTGAAAGACAGCTTTTAGATGTAACCAAAAGCAACAATCTTCCTATCATAGGAGATGAAGCATGTCCGGCTATGAATTTCAATGTCAAGATGCCTCATGCTAGAGCTAAAACAAAAGAGCTTTTAAAAAGCATGGAAGAAGAGAACAATAAGCTCTTTGTCTCTTTAAAAGCGGCATTTGAGCATATTCACCAGAGTAGTTTTTTTGATAATGAAAAATTGGAGAGGTAAATGATATATTCTAAATTATTGATTGTGATAGTTCTATTTTTTAGTGGATGTGGTGGTGCAGATATAGAAGAGTTAAAAGCACTCAATGCACCAAAAGATAAAAACTATTCTAGTATTAGCCCAAACAATACAGAAATAGTACAATCCACTGCAATTGCACAAAAAACAGCAGAAGTAGGAAAAAAGATAACCAAAGTAAATTCAACATCACCAATACCTACAAAAGAACCAATACCAACACAATTGATAAAAAAGTTAACAGATAAAGAGATAAAATACAAACTAGCACTAGAGAAGATAAAAAAAGAGATGGAGCTAACAACTTCAAACTCTAACTTTAAACTCTCACTTACACAGCTAGAAAATCAAAAAGAGATAGATCTCAAAACTGCTGAACTCTCTCTAGCAAAACTAGATATGGAAAACAAACTAGAGTTAGCACGAATTGAGCTTGAAAAAGCAAAAGAAGAGGAGAAAACAAAACAACTTGCACAGACTCAAGAGAATCAAAAAGAGATAGAGATAGCAAAAACTAAACAGGCAATTGCACAAGATGAAGAGAAAAACAGAGCATTGCAAATAAAAGAAAATATGGAGTTTTATAAAATTGTTGCTGCAATTGTAGGAATTTTACTTATATTTACTTTATTAATTATCTATCTACTAAAACGACGAAAAGAGGCAAATATTGCCAAAAGAGAAGAAAATGAACTAAAGCAGAAGATGCAATTTAAGATAATGGAAGAACAGAGTAAGAATCTTGATAAAATGTTAGAAATTGTCAAATCAAAAGATTTATCGCAAAGTGTAGAAAAAGAGATTTTATCTACTATAAAAGAGTCTCAGAAAAGAACACTTATCTTTGAAGAAAAACCTAAAAAAGGTCTAATTTTTAGGAAATAGAGCCAATAGCTTCTTGCTCTTTTAGTCTTGCTAATGACTTAAAGGTCATTAGCCCAAGTACCACAATAGCTACAACATAAAACAGTAATACAATCTCATTTTCATTTACCATAAAGTTCTGAGAAGACAATATATAAAAAATATTTATAAGTATAAAAACTTGAAGAAATAACATAAAAATTGGTTTTAAAAATGTATATTCTTTGCTAATTTTCGACATCTTTACTCCTCGCATATAACCATATCGGCTTAAAAATAGATTTCTTTAGTAATATTTAGTTAACATGTTTCAAAATAAAAAGGAGATTGTTATGGCAGGATTAAAAGATTTGGCAATAGTTCAGTTAGTAGGCTCTATTTATAAGAAAGGTAAAGAAAAAGTAGTAACTGCACTTACAGAAAGTGAATCTATTGAGGATAAAGAGAGTGTTAAAGGTACATCTGAGACTTTGATTGAGAAGAAAGATGAGAGTGAAGCTAAGCTAAAAATAATGCCAGAAAAACCAAAAGAAGAGAAAAAAGTGGAAACTTCCAAAGCTCCAAAAAAGTCCACAGTGAAAAAGGAAGAACCAGGTGCTAAGAGATTGGCAAAAATAGCACTATATACAAAAGATGTAAAAAAACATTATGGTAGTGTAGATGAGGCATTTTTAGATATTGTAGTTAAAAATCTTGGTCCTTCGATATATAGAAGGGATGCAGAGTCAGTCTCTTGTACTGACCCAAAAGAGTTAGAAACTGTTCGCAAAAACTTTTTGATAAAAAAGCTTGGATTTAACAAAAGTGAAAATGATATGCTAGATAATGAAATCAAAAAAGTATGTGAAATCATGAAAAGCTCAAAGATTAAATATCGTGCAACTTTTTACTATATTCTGGCAAAAAATCTTAAAAAAGAGTCGGCTCTTAATTAAAAATCTTAAAAAAGAGTTAGTATTTTGTAAATTTAGTCACCCCTCGACCAACTCTCTAACTGCCCCAATGAAAAGTTTACTATCATTGAGGCAGTTAGCAACGATATACTCTTCTAGTCCAACCTCCTCAGCAATCTCTTTATACTCGATATCAAGTTCAAACTCTGTCTCTGAATTGTCCAAGATAAACGATATAGGATAGATAATTACTTTTTTATTTATTATCGATTTAAACTTATTTTCAAGTGAAGGTTCTATCCACTCCATAGGTCCTACTTTTGATTGGTAAGCTAAGTGAACATTTTTAAAGTTTATATTTTGATCTATTAACATCTGTGATAAAATCTCTACATTTTCAATTGTCTCTTTTTTGTAACTATCTCCATTTTCTATAATCTTTACAGGTAATGAATGTGCTGAGAATATGAGATCAAAATCTTTTGGCTCTTTATCTCCTAAAGCTATTTTTATCTGTTCGATAATAGCTAAGTTGTAAGTTTTATTTTTATAAAAACGAGAATAAATTCTAAGATTTGGCGAATACTTTGCATCACTTAAAGCTTCATAAAAATCTTCTAAAGATGATTTAACCGTAGTTGTTGAGTATTGAGCATAAAGAGGAATAACCACTATATCTTCAACTCCTTTTGCCTTTAACCATTTTACTTCACTAGATGCATATGGAGGGGTATATCTCATGATATTTATAACTTCATATTCAGGGAACTCTTTTCTTACATTTGATAAAAAAGTTTCAGTGTGTTCTACTAGTGGAGATTTTCCGCCAATCTCTTCATAACTTTGAGTCGCTTCACCTTTTCTACCAGAGATAATTGAGTTTGCTATATAGCTTCTTAAAAGAGAACTTTTTACGGTAATGATATTTTTATCATTAAACATATTTCTTAAAAAAACTTCTACCTCTTCAAGATTTCTAGGAGCTCCCATGTTTAAAAATACGATAGCCTTTTTCATGATTGGCTATCCATTTTGCCAATAGCACACGATACAAAACTTTTAGCCTTAACTCCTACTTTTTCAAATCCTCCAAGATTTTCATCTACAAAAGGATAACCTAAACTTTTCATCTTTTTTCTAAAATCTTTCTCATTGAAATCTTCGCTAACTCTCAATGAAATAACTCTAGGATGCACATCCAAATCTACAAAAACTTCTCCATATTCAGATGCAAGTGCTTTTTTTACTGTTTTGGCACAACCGCCACATTTTATATTTGAGACAGTAAAATTCTTTTTTATTTTAACCATATTTTAAATCCCTTTTCCCCTGACAATAGTTCTATTTTACCATTATGAGCCTTGATAATTTCCAATGAAAGAGCAAGTCCTAAACCTGAACCTTTTAGCTTTGTCGTTTGAAATGGTTCATATAAAATATTTTCATCTTCGATTTCTTTACCACTATCTTTAACTGTTATAGTATCAAAGTCACCATTTTTTCTATAAATAAAGCTTATAGTACCAGTTTCATTTTCATCCTCTTCTATTGCATCTATACCATTATAAAGAAAATTTTGCATAACAATTCCAAGCAAATCAAAATCTGCATTAAATTCAATATCGTCAAAATTGATATCTAATTCAATCTCCTTACTCATCGAATAGTGTTCATATGCATCTTCAATTGTATTTTTTAATTTTAAAAGAGAAAATGGTCTTCTATTTATCTGCATCCCTTTTGTAAAAAGAAGAGTTGATTTTATAATTCGCTCTACCCTATAAATAGAATTTTTAATCTCTTGAACTATCGGTTTATTTTCAGCCTTGACACGATTCATAAGAGTTCCTGCTAAAAGTGAAATTGCACCTATTGGATTTCGTATCTCATGAGAGAGATGAGCTGCTACTTTTCCCATAGAAGCTAATCTTTCTGCTCTTTTTTGTTCAGTTATATCAGTTGCTGATATAATCTGTTTTTCTCCGATATATATTGTTTTTATAAGGTATATTTTTTCCTTAAACTCTATTTCCTCGCCATCTTTATTAACAAAATCTATTAATTTTGCAATCTTTTTAGCTTCCGAATTTTGTACAATTATTGTTCCATTCTCTTCTATAACCCAAAGAGCATTTGGAAAAAAACCAATCATACCGGTAAGAACTATTTTAAGTTCTTTAAACTCATTCTCAAGTTCATAAGAGTGTTCTATTAAATCTCCTAACCCCTCTAACAATTGCTCTTTGTCTTCATAATTTAAACTATCTAAAATCTTTTTATCAACCATCTACTATATCAACCCTTTAAATGAATTTATATCATACAATAAAACATTTTTTTCTCTATTTTTTAAAAGCTCATTGCTAAAGCCATTTTTTGAAAATAGAGCAAAACAGTCAACTTTAAAATTTGCTAGAAGGCATTTTTTTTGAAGTTTACCAAGTACATTTTTAGAAATTTTCTGATTTTTCCACTTGCATTCTCCTGCTATTATCAAACCTTCTGTTGTTTTTGCTAACACATCTAACTCTATATTTCTATCCCAATAACTACCAAAATCTACAACATCTCTTTTACAAATAAGCCTATTTGACAACTCTTCAAATGTAAGTGAAACATATTTATCGAGTCCTTTTTCAATTTTTAGCATAACTTCATCAAGTTTATTGTTTTCAATTAAACTCTTATTTGGAGCTATAAAAGTAAACCAAAATCTATAAAAACCATAAGTAAATTTTATCTTATCTTCAATTTGATATTTTCGTAACTCTTTTTTTATCTGCCCTACTCTAGTTGAACGGATAGGTTTTTCTCTTGAAATCTCTTTGTTAATAACTCCTCGTGAAAAAAGGGTTTTATACAAAGATAAACCGTGAAAGTGAGAAATATCACCTTTATAGATAGAGTAAATTTTTCGATTTCCTACGGCTATTCGAAAAAGAAGTTTTTCTATATCTTTTTGATTTTTGTCATATATAAACTCTTGTTTTAATTTATCATACTTTTTAAGAATGTTTTCCTCTATATTTTGCAGTATATTTTCATAATTATGAAGCTTTTCTCTCATTTTATATCCATCAAATACTGCATAATATTCAATAAGTTCTTTTATATCAAGATAAGGGAAGTCTTTACTAAATTCTTGCAAAACAATCTTCTTTGTTTTTATTATAACATGTTAAGGGCATTTAGATAAAATGTTTTGCTAATTAAAAAGGTAATCATGATTATTTTAGATGATAGATATGGGTATAACTTTGATATTAATATTTTAGAAAAAATAAAAAATAACTTAACTAAAAAAGAGATAGAACTTATTTTCATGGACAATGCTTCTATTGCTGAGATAAATGAAGAGTTTAGAGGTAAAAATAGTGCAACTGATGTACTAAGTTTTCCGCTAGAAGATATGCCAAATTCTCCTATTGGATCAGTTGTTATAAATGTTGATTGTGCAAAAGAGAAAGCCTTGGAATTAGGACATAAAATAGACGATGAAATAGTTTTACTTTTTATCCACGGCTTATTGCATCTGCTTGGATTTGACCATGAATGTGATGATGGAGAGATGAGAGAGAGAGAAAAACAACTTATAGAAGAGTTTAGTTTACCAAAGAGTTTGATTTTAAGGAGTGAGTAAGTGGAGTATATTATATTTTTAGTCTCAATGGCAGCATTAATCAAAGGAGCTGATTATGTTGTTGATGAAGCTGAACGAATTGCACATCATTACAAAATTTCTCATTTTGTGATAGGAGCTACTATTGTAGCACTTGGTACTAGCCTTCCTGAAATGGCGGCATCAGTTTTTGCAAGTATGGATAATAAAAGTGATTTAGCAGTTTCAAATGTTATAGGTAGCACAATTTTTAATTTTGCATTGGTATTAGGTGTGGTTTTTATCATAGCAAAAAACATGACCCCAAAAAGGGATATGTTTGCCAAAGATAGTGCTTGGTCACTTTTCCCTATTCTTGTATTTTTGGTAGTTGGTTTTGATGGTGAAATTTCCAGATTTGAGGGATTTATCTATATATTAATGATGGGTGCATACTTGATATTTTTAACAAACAATGCAGATGCACTTGGTAGTGAAATAAATGAAGATCTTATAAAAGAGGACTTTGACTGGAAAAGTACTGGTTTTTGGCTTGGATTTGGACTTATACTTGTTATAGTTGGTGCAAACTATACGATAGATAGTGCATCCATAATAGCAAGAAGCTTTGGTGTTAGTGAGTGGCTTATCGGATTAATTCTTATAGCATTTGGCACTAGTCTTCCTGAGCTTGTTGTCTGTGTACAGGCTGCTCGTAAAAACAATGCCGATATGATTTTAGGCAATATCATAGGAAGCAATGTCGCTAACTTTACCATTGTTTTAGGAGCAGCAGCTTTAGTTAATCCTCTTAAAGTTGATTTTGCAACTAACGCTTTTGACATAATGTCCGCACTTATTGTAACAATAATGGTAGTTTTTATAGCTGCAAATAAGCTCTACAATAAATCATCGGGAATTGTTCTACTTTTAGTTTTAGCTCTTGTACTTGGAAATAGTGTAAAAACTATATAGTTATGAAAAAGCTTCTATTACTACTTGCATCTGTACAAATAGTTTTTGCAGGTATCGTAGTAACAGGAGATGATTACAGCATAACAACCAACGATAGTGATTTAGAGTTAATTTTTACCAAAGAGCATAGCAAAGAAGCAAAAAAAACTAAATCTATAACAAAAGAAGTTATAAAAAAATATGAAAAAAGTTATGGCTACACTCTTGATGATACCCTATACCTAGGACTTGCATCTTCACATAATCAAATTGCAAATGCTTTTTCAACACAATTTCCTTTAAATTCACAAATAAATTATATCGGTGGAGCTTATATGGTAGATTATATGTCATCTACCTCTTGGCTAAAAACTCTTCTTTTACATGAAAGTGCACACAATTTTCAACTAAATGCTAAAAAGAATCTTCTCTCAAGATATGCACATAAGGTTGTTAAAAATCTACCTTTTACTTCGCTTCTATTTATACCTATATTTCCCGTGCCAAATTCACTAGAATCGAGCTTTTTACTAGAAGGAAATGCCGTATTTAACGAATCAAGATACAACAATGGAGGACGACTCTACAACGGTGCACACTTAGCGATGGCTATCACCCAAGCAAAAGCTGGACTCATAACTCCAAAGCGTTCTTATAACAGTCATCTCTACTTTCCATACAATACTCACCACTACATAATAGGTGGATTTTTTCAACTTTTTTTAGCAAAAAAATATGGTGTTGATAAAGTAAATAAATATTTTTGGAATTTTTCAGGACAATACTTGCCCGTGCAGACTAATGCTATTTTTAAAAAGAGTTTTGGTAAGAGTTTTGAAGAGGAGATAGAAGCATATTCAGATTGGATGCAAAGCAACTATAAAGAGTTTCAAGTATCAAAAGGTGAACTCTTAACAACATCAAAACGACACAAAAAATTAAACGATACAAAAGATGAAATCCACTTTTTAACAAGTGACTCTCTAAGCAAACCAAAACTTTTTATACTTAACAAAAATGATGGCAAAATTAAAAGCAAACAAGAAAACTTCCTTTTTGGAAATGTATTTAAGATAGACAATACTTACTATACCACAAGCTCAAGAAATACAGAAGTACAAAAGATAGAGATGGGCTTATATGATAAAAATGCAAAGATATATAACAAAAGCTCCTCAAAAATTATACAGAGAATTTTACCAGATGGGAAATTTTTATATTTTGATGCAAAAAGTTCTTTTAATGAACCAAAGCTTTTTATAGACGATAACTTTTATGACACAGTAAACTCATCAGTTTATAGCGATTATAAAGGAGATATCTACTATTTCAAACAAGATGGGAAAAAACGAACTCTCTATAAAAATAAAAAAGCTCTTTTTTCATATTTAGGCTGGTATGGATTTGTTGTGGATGCAAAAGATGGTGAGATAATTTTTATAGCAAATAGCAAAAATGGAAGTACACTATATAGTTATGATGGAGAGATAAAGAGGCTCGCTTTGGGAGATGATATCGTAGATGCAAAGCTTTTAAGTGATAAGACCGTACTTTTAGTAACAATCGCATCTGATGGGTATAACTACATAAAATCACCCTTGATAGAGGAAAAAGCTAAAATTTATGAAACAAAACTCTTTTTTGAAAATAGAGAAGATTTTAATTTTTCATATGAAGATTTAAGTAGCTCTTTTAAATCAAGAAAATATAAAAGTTTTCAAAATCTACACTATAGTAGTTTAAGTCATGAACTAATCATCAATGATGATAAGGAGGTAGATTTTAGTGTAAATATAAAATTTGCTGACCCACTAGTACAAAATACTCTAAGTGTATATATCCAAAAGTATGATGATACGATTATAGGGGCTAGCTACTCTAACTCTGCTTATAGATTAAAATATGGTGGGAGTCTTTATGGAGTTTTACAAGAAGATGAAAATACAGCTAGTAGAGGATATGGTACTAATATCTTTTTAAATTATCCAATCTACAATGCAGGTTACACAAAAATAGATACTAATTTAAACTATCATCTAAGCCACGAAAAAGATGAAAGAAAACCTTTAAGCTTATCTATAGATTATACAAATAACAAACATTTTGGTAAAAGTATGTATCAAAATGCTTACAATAGATTTTCATTTTTTACAGTACAAGATAGAGGTGATAATATTCTTGGATTTAACTATAAAAATCTTTACAATTTATGGTCAAAAGTTTATGGAGTTTTTTCTCTTAAATATGCCAAAAGCAATACAAATCATACAGATGCAAAAAGAGGTATCAAAATAGACGATAACCCTTTTTCACAAACTGATCCATCAAAGTTTTTTATGCCAACTCTAAAGTATGATTTATACTTAAAAGATATCCTAAAAACAAGCTTAGGAGTTAAATATGTGTTAAATTTAGATGCTTATTTTTTCACCTTTCCAATCTCCCTAAAACGAGAAGCAATTTACATAAAATATAACTACTACGATATAACTTCTCTAAAGAAAAATGGGTATACATTTAACGAGTACATTTTAGGCATTTCGTTTGATCTGTTATTTCTTCACAACAACACTATTCCACTCACATTTGAGTATCTTCAAAACCAAGACTTAAAAGAACCAAATCGTTTTAAGATTTTGTTTAATTTACCTATATAAAATATTTAAAAGCTATATTCAATCTTCCTAGCCAAACACATCGCAAATCCCTTTTCATAATAAGCAGCTTCATTTATAAACACCCCATAAAGAGGCTCATCGTCTTCATAAACAATTGTCTCACCATTAAAAGTTATAAACATAGGCTCACTCTTATGAATCAACTCAAAATCACTATCTTGACGATTTTGATGAACCATAGCAGTTATCTCTCCCTCTTCATCTCTAGGAAAATCTACAAGCTTTACATGGTCATAAAGAGTTATAGTTCTACTAACTTCATCTAATTTACTCAAAAAATCAAGCAATTTATAAACTAGCTCTTCACTCTGCTTATAAATATCCGCACGAAGCACTCCTTGAGGAATAGCTCCAATCTCAATGGCAAAACCATCAGAGCCCAAAGAGTTTACATAAGCACCCTCTTCATCACCTTGCCAACGATAAATTTTTAGAGTTGGAAACTGGCTTGATAGATAAGAAGCTGCGAGCCAAGTGAGTTCACTATTATTGCTAACAACCAACGACATCCCCATGTTTGCGGTAGTAGTGTGCAAATCTATAACAAAATCAGCATTTTTTTCTCTATCATCTTTTGGACCAATCTTTTGATTTAACTCTTTGGCTAATTTCTCCTCGTGCAAAGAAGAGTTGGCACTTTTAATAATCTCTTGACTACATGAACGATTTAAATCTTTATCTATATATCGCCTGACTTCTTTAAAAGCTTTTTCATTTGCAAAAACAACATCAGTTTTAAAACCATCTCTTTTAACAAGATTTGGATTTTTGAGCCAATGTTTAGCAAGATATGCTCCTGTAAATTCATTACCATGAGTGCCACCAACAATAACAACTTTTTTAATTTTATTTTTTGACATTTTGATTTCCATGTAAGTTTTTAAGATATCATACCCGCATGTTTATAAAAATTCCTGTATGAGCTTTGAAAGTATATTCGCTCCCTTGATTTGTATTAAATCTTTTAGTTTTTCAATCCCTACCCTTGACTCTTGTTTTCTAATTTCTAAACAAAAGTGAATGAACTTTACCAGCATAAAGATTTGGTAGAGTCATAGCGATGACATTGAAAGTTGTCTGAATAAGTCAATCATCTACAATTTGATCGCTCATATGAGTCTGATTCTTTTTTATTATTTGAGGTTCGTAACTACCATTCCTATCTCTAGGAGCTTCAAGCTCAAAGGCTCCTATTTCACTTTTCATGGTCTTTTTAGTTTTACCATTTTTTCGGCTTCTTTGTAAATCTTGGGAGAGATGAGTCTCTAGCTCTGCTTGTAATGCTAGCTCTGTAATTTGTTTGATAAGTGGTGCAAAAGCACCATCCTTGCCTCCTAATGATTTACCCTCTCGTATCTGTTCTATAATCATCTCTGTGTCTATCTTTATTTCCATATCTTAATCCTTTTGAATATTGTATTCTATCGGATTGACACAGAATCTCTAACGCTCCCTCCATAATTGAAGTGAAATTTATCCTCAACTTAGTATATTCTTTAATAAAATTATGTCAAAATTTTCATATGGCGTAAAAAGGGTGCTACCTTGACTTTATCTGAATTTTTTTGGTAAATCTGTATATTCTAAAGCTGAGCCTTTATTAAATCTATTAAAATCTTTTACTTTTGCAACATTCCAATTTGCTATTGATTGGTTAAATGCTTCTGCATATTCAAACATACTGTCCATATTAATCACATTAGAGACATCCCAATCTCCTATCGGTTGGTTAAATGAACTTGCTTCATAAAACATACTAAACATACTAGATACCTTAGAGACATCCCATTTTCCTATCGGTTGATTAAATTTCCATGCATTATCAAACATCATACCCATATTAGTCACATTAGAGACATCCCAATCTCCTATTGGTTGGTTAAATGAAATTGCACCATAAAATATACGACTCATACTAGTTACATTAGAAACATCCCAATCTCCTATCGGTTGGTTAAATGAACTTGCTTCAGAAAACACACCATTCATGCTAGTTACATTAGAAACATCCCAATCTCCTATCGGTTGGTTAAATGAACTTGCTTCATAAAACATTCTCTGCATATCAGTTACATTAGAGACATCCCAATCTCCTATTGGTTGATTAAATGCTTCTGCTCCAGCAAACATTTCATCCATATTGACTACATTGGAAACATCCCAATCTCTTATCGGTTGGTTAAATGAACTTGCTTCAGAAAACACATAACGCATATTAGGCATATTAGAGACATCCCAATCTCCTATTGGCTGATTAAATGCTGTTGCCCAATAAAATATCATATTCATATCAATCACATTAGAGATATTCCAATCTCCTATCGGTTGATTAAATGAACTTGCACCATAAAACATATTATTCATACTAGTTACATTAGAAACATTCCAATCTCCTATTGGTTGGTTAAATGAACTTGCTCCAGCAAACATTTCCTCCATATTGACTACATTGGAAACATCCCAATCTCCTATCGGTTGGTTAAATGCTTCTGCTCCAGCAAACATTCCCTCCATATTGACTACATTGGAAACATCCCAATCTCCTATCGGTTGGTTAAATGCTTCTGCTCCAGCAAACATCATATTCATATTAGTCACATT
>JAMONX010000148.1 GCA_027066435.1 Campylobacterales bacterium | reverse complement strand
CAGCAACCGCAAAGAAAAAACCACTTGAGGGGTCTGAGGGAACTGTGATATGAAGAGGTTTTAAAGGCTCTTTATTTGGAATAATTTTTATCTTATCTTTTTCATTTGTGATTTTAGCTCCCATGCCTCTAAGCATCCGTTCACTATGATCTCGACTAAGTTGTGGTTCACTATAAAGTGAAGGAGAGTTTGCTGAGAGAGCCGCTAATATCATCGCACTTTTTACCTGTGCTGAAGCTATGGGACTCTCATAATCAAATCCATCAAGCTTTGAACCTCTTATCGAAATAGGAGCTAAATCACCATAAGCTCTACCATCTATCTTCGCCCCAATTTTACGAAGTGGCTCTGCAACTCTCTTCATAGGACGAGATGCAAGATATTTATCTCCAAAAAGAACAAAAAATCCTTCACGAGGAGCTAAAAAACCCATAAACAGTCTTATAGCAGTACCTGCATTTCCACAATCTAAGATAGACGCTGGTTCATTAATCTCTTTTGGTGGTGTAATAGTTATAACATTTGATTCTCTTACAACTTTAGCACCAAGAAGCTCTACAATTTTTAAAGTGCTAAGAGTATCTTCAGCACCAAGGTAGTTTGTAATTATTGAAGGCTTATCACTAAGAAGTGAAAACATCGCACATCTATGTGATATTGATTTATCACTTGCTATTGAGTCTATCTCTATATCAAATTTTTCACTTTTTTTTACCTCTAAAAAACTCATCTTACAACTATCCCAAACTCTTCTTTTAAGTTCCCTAAAATCCCATCCATAATCTCAACAATTTGTTTATCTTGCAGTGTCTGTTCATCAGATTGGAGGTTAAACTTGACTGTAACACTTTGACTATCTCCAAGTTCTTTACTCTCATAAATATCTATAGGAGCAAAACCTATAACCTCTTTTGGTAGATTTTTATTTAAAAACTCTCTTATTGAACTAAACTTTATCTCTTTTGGAATTATAAGCGACAAATCACGAGAGAGAGAAGGAAACTTAGAGTATGAAGAGGCGATAATCTTCTCATAAACTAAAGAATCAAAATCAAGCTCACAAATATAAGTTTTTGGCAAATCAAACTCATTTTCAAGTTCAATATGTGTTCTTGCAATATAACCAACTTCTCTACCAGCGATGATAACCTTCCCATATTCATAAGGACTTACAAGCAAATTCTCCTCTTTAGAGTTTTCAATCTCAATATCACCTACAACTTTTGAAACCAATTTTGCAAATTTAAAAAAGCTAATACTCTCAGGTTTACCACTATTTTCAACACTAGGAGATTCCAAATCACCGCTAAATATAAATGCTATTTTAGTTTTTTCTTCTCTATTTGCATCTGAAACTCTCCCAATTTCAAACAATCTAACACTTTTTTTGCCAAACTTGATATTTCTACTGCTAGAGCTTATAAGATTTAGTATCAAAGATGTACGAAGTGTATTTAATTCGTTTGTTATAGGGTTTGTTATATCTAGCTCTTCTTTGACAATTGTTTGATTATATCTTTGCATTAACTCTTTGTTATCAAAATAGTAGTGAAGAGTCTCAAAAAAACCACACCCTGCACTCTTTTGCCTAAAATGGTTTCTCTTTTTATATCTATCATAAACCACACCTAATCTTCTTTTTTCACTAAAATTTAGAGCTTCTGATTTGATATTATCAATCCCAATTATCCTAACTAACTCTTCTATGATATCCTGAGAGTGTGAAATATCGTGACGAAATGAAGGAATTGTTATAAAAAATGAACTATCTTCCTCTTTTATTTTAAATTTCAAATGATCTAAGATTTTAACAATCTTTGAAGACATTATCTCTTGACCTATAAAGTTATTGATAAATTTATGCTCAATTTTTACAATTTTATCATCAATTATATTTGTATGTTTTTGTAAACCCGAATAAATTGAAACTTCATTTTTACTCTTTGTTAATGCACATAGATAGTCAAAACCAAAACCTAGCTCTCTCTCACTCCCCCTTGATGATTTATAAAATATATCATCTGTTTTTATATCACTTGCACTCTTCTTTTGTGAAATAATATCTGGATCTATAAAACTTGCTTCAATAATCGCTTTTTTCGCATCTAATGCTTTAAACTCATCATTTTGATTTACTCCTATAACACTTAACTCTACATCTTCACAAAAGAGACTATCAAAACCTTTTTCATTCACTTTCAAAGTAAGTTGAACTTCATCATTATTTAATTTAGAAAAGTCATAAGCTCTAAAAATAACACCACTAGAGTGACTAGCATATGAGAGATAAGCTGACAAAGTATCTCTATCTTCCTTTTCAACACAAGAGAGTCTAAAAGCTTGCAACAATGGTAGATTTAGTTTTTTAATCTCAAAAAACCTATATTCTACTTCACTTTTAACATCTCCTTGGATATCTAACTTTAAAACTTGTCCAACTCCTTGCTCATCTTCTTCAAAACTATTTTGGACTTCTTTTAAAGGTCTATCTAATACAGCAGACAAATCTCTAGCAACGCCCTTTACACTAAGACAATCTCCCCTATTTGCAGTAAGTTCAATATCAATAATATCATCATTTAAAAGAGGAAATGTACTAAGTTCAACTCCAAGAGTAAGCTTCCCAATGCTATCATCAAGCACTAAAATTCCATCATTCATAGTAGGCAAACCTATCTCATTTGCACCACAAATCATGCCACTAGATTCAACTCCTCTTAATTTTGCATCTTTAATCTTAAAATCATCTCCTAAAACTGTACCGATTGTCGCAACTGGGACAAATTGACCTTTGGCTACATTTTTAGCACCACAAACAATTTGAACTACTTTTTCGCCTATATCAACTTGACAAATAGTTAATTTATCAGCATCTGGATGTTTTTCACAAGAGTTAATATATCCAACAACTACACCACTAGGGATTTTAACTCGTTGAAGTGAATCAACTTCTAATCCAATTGCATTTAAACTTTTGCATATTTCATCTGTACTAACTTTTTCTAAATCAATCCACTCTTTTAACCACTCTCTTGTAACTATCATCTAAACTGCTCCAATAGTCTCAAATCTCCCTCATATAATGACCTTAAATCTGGTATCTCGTGAAGAAGCATCGCAAACCTCTCAACGCCTACACCAAATGCATATCCACTGACATTTTCATATCCAACCGCTTTAAAAACATTAGGATCAACCATGCCAGAACCTAACACTTCAAGCCATCCTGTCTTTGAACAAATTCGACACCCACTCCCTTTACAAAATATACAACTGATATCAACCTCAGCACTAGGTTCAGTGAAAGGGAAAAAACTTGGACGAAAACGAACTTGTACATCTCCAAACATATAATGTAAAAAATCTTCAAGGATAAACTTTAGATGAGAAAAAGAGATTTTGCCCTCTTCATCTACAACCAAACCCTCAACTTGATGAAACATAGGAGTATGAGTTACATCAAAATCTCTCCTAAAAACAGAGCCTGGGCATATCATGCGAATCGGTGGTTTTACATTTGGATCTAACATAGTTCGTATCTGCACTGGAGAGGTATGAGTTCTAAGAACTGTGCCATCATTCATATAAAATGTATCTTGCATATCTCGTGCAGGATGATGTTTTGCAAGATTTAGAGCTTCAAAGTTATGAAAATCATCTTCAACTAAAGGTCCCTCTTCGATAGAAAAATTCAAACTTACAAAATAGTCGATTATTTTATTCATAGTCTCTTGCACGGGATGCAAAGAGCCACTCTCATCAAAACCATTAAAAAGCGTCACATCAACACCATCTTTTACCATTAATGCTTCTTGTGCTTTTTCTTCTAAAACCTTCTTCTTTTTATCAAACAGATCCGTTAATTTTGCTTTTTGAATATTTAGATTTTGAGCAAATGCCTTTTTATCCTCATTTGCCACACTCTTCATCTTGGCAAACTCCCCTGCCAAAACACCTTTTTTGCCAAATATCTCAATCCTCGCTTCTTCAAGCGAAATTAAAGTATCAGCCGACTCGATAAGCTCTTGTAAATTTTCCAAATAATAACCTAATATAATATTTTGGAGATTGTATATAAAAGTTGATTAAACCCCTATTATAGATGTTTTTTGGATGATTGTAAAAATTGGTTCAATTGATTTGCAAAATTATGAGCATCTTTTTGTCCAAAAGGAGCTGGTCCTTTTGTAAGTGTACCACCATCTCTAATCTCTTCCATCAAGTTTCTCATAGCAAGATAATGTTTGATATTTTCAAGACTAAAAAGTTCACCACGATGATCAATAGCATATGCTTTTTTTGAGATAATACGATCTGCCAAAGGAATATCAGCAGTTATAACCAAATCACCCTCTTTTACCATCTCTACAATACGATGGTCTGCTTCATCAGCACTAATATTTACAATGATATAGTTGATGTTTTCTTTAGATTTACCAAGTGTGATTTTTTTGTTTGAAACGACAATAGTCTCTAATTTTAATCTCTCTATTGAACGAAGCAAAATAGGTTTTAAGAGATTTGGAAAGGCATCTCCATCAACATAAATTTTCAACTCAATATCTCTTTCACTCGCCCAACTTCTCCACTGACTAATCTCACTTTGATACCATGAGGATGGGAGGGTGAGTTTGTCAAAATGTTTTTAACAACACCTTCAGTTAATTTACCACTTCTTTGATCTTGTTTTAGTACAATTTTTACTCTAAGAGTTGGTTTGATATTTGCTCTTGATTTTCCGTCCATTATGTTCCTTTAAAAAGTATAGTGTAGCATAACAAATTAAATTAAAAAAAATAATTTCAAGCCTCTTTTTGATACAATACTGAACAAAGGAATTTATCATGAATGAGCAAAAAATTGGGTCATCTTTTGTATTGGGTGTGTTTATCGCTGTTGGATTGATTGGGCTTGGGTATTTTATCTCAGATGCGATTTTGAAAGTGAAAACATTTGAGCGAAATGTTGTTGTAAAAGGCTTGGCAATTAAAAATGTAAAAGCAAATATCGCTATATTTCCCATAACTTTCCAAGTAGCTGAAAATAATATGTCTAAGTTAAATAATAAAATAAAATCTGATATGGATACAATCACCTCTTTTTTAACTGAGTATGGATTTGAAAAAAATGAAATTACACTCTCTGCTCCACAAATTACAGATAAATATGCACAAGATTATGGTAACTCAAACATAAGATTTCGATATGTTTCAGATACTGTATTAACTCTTTATACAAAAAAGGTTGATAAAGTTGTGAAGCTTAGTCAAGATCTATTTAAACTTAGTGAAAAAGGTGTTTTTGCCCAAAACAATAAGTATGAAACAAGATTTATCTTTAGTAAACTAAACGACCTAAAACCAACAATGATTGAAGAAGCAACCAAAAATGCAAGAGAAACAGCTTCAAAATTTGCAAAAGATTCTAACTCAAAACTTGGTAAAATTAAAAAAGCGAGTCAAGGGTATTTTTCTATCAATAACCGTGATAGCAGTACACCATATATCAAATCTATAAGAGTTGT
>JAMONX010000147.1 GCA_027066435.1 Campylobacterales bacterium | reverse complement strand
TCTATCTTCCAACAGATAATGGCTCAACTTTGTACTTTCTTGGTGATGGTATTACTCATGTATCGATTATGGCAGGGTTCTTTGCCTATGGCTTGAGTACTGATAATGATAAATCATTAAATGTCAGCAGTCAGTTGGCAGAAGGTTTAATAGGGGTAACAATTGTGACACAAGTTTTAAAACATATAACAGGAAGAGAAACACCAACTTGGTCGTCAACCAAAACAGGAAAATGGAGGTGGTTTCCAAATCCAAAAACATACCACGTAAATGTACCAAAATATGCTGCCTTCCCTTCAGGTCATGCTGCTGCATCTATGATGACTATAACTGTATTATCTGAAAACTATCCAGATAATCCTTATATCAAACCTATAGGATATACACTTTTGTGTTTATTGGGCTTTCAAATGATGAACAATGGTGTACATTGGGCAAGTGACTATCCTCTTGGTCTTGCTATTGGGTATACATTTGGAAAAATTGTTTCAAAACGCCAAAGAGACAAAGCAAGTGAAAAATTAAGTGTTGTACCAGTACAAACTGCTAACTCTCTTGGACTTGCATTGCAATATAAATTCTAAAATTCTTGACACAACTTTGACATAACATGTTGTTATGATTATAAAATCAAAGCAAAGGGGTTATTATGAAAAAAGTATTTGTACAGGGATTGTCTCTATTATCTATAACTCTTTTTCTTGCAGGGTGTGGTGGTGGAAATGTGAAAGATTCTTCTTCTCTTATTCAATCAAGTGATATTTTTACAAATAAAGAGACTAATTTAGCTCCTTTTGCAATTGCGTATGCAAATAGTAATACAAAGATATTTAAAAGTGCTACAAGCCAATTGATAAAATTTGATGCAAAAAATAGCTATGACCCTGATGGGAATAACCATAGTCTTTTATACCAATGGATAGATTTAAATTCATATACTATAAGCAATAGTAGGTCATTTGTGCATAAATATGATAAAAAGGGTTTATATGAGATAACGCTCAAAGTTACAGACTCTCAAAATCTAACTGCTATTGATAGAGTATGTGTTTTAGTAGATATAGATAAAAATAAGATGCCTTTAATCATAAAAACTATAGAAAATCAAAATGTTAATGCTAATGAAAAGGTGAAATTAGAGTCTCGTGTAGTTTGTAGGGATGATATACTTAAATATGAGTGGCGAGATGGAGAAAAACTTATTGCAACTAAGGCAAATTTTACGACTACCTTTAAAGAGGGTAAACATACACTGATGCTTACTGTTGTAGATTTAAACGGAAATAAAGCTACAAAAAGTGTAGTAATAAATACAATTTAAAAGGGAGTAAATAATGTTTTTTTCACAAATGATGGCGTCAAGTTGGGTATGGATTATTGGTTGTTTTGTAACTCAGTCAATTTTTATTTTTGCATTGTTACAAGGATAATTAAATCTCTATTTCTAGCCCAACAGGACAGTGGTCACTCCCCATAATTTTATCTAAGATGTAAGCATCTTTGATATTGTTCTTTAAATCTTCTGAGACAAAAAAGTAATCAATTCTCCATCCAACATTGTTTGTTCTTGCATTTGAACGATATGACCACCAGCTATAACTGTCTGGTTTGTTTTTATGAATATGGCGAAAAGTATCAACATAACCACAAGCAACAAATTTATCCATCCAATCTCGTTCACATTTTAAAAATCCAGAAGTGTTTTCGTTCGCTTTTGGTCGTGCGAGATCTATGGTGGTGTGAGCAGTATTTACATCACCACAAACGATGATAGATTTACCCTCAGCTCTTAGCTTTTGCAAATGGTTTAAAAAACGATCATAAAATGCCATTTTATATTCTAATCTCTCTTCATTTCTTTGACCATTTGGAAAATATACATTGAAGAATGCAATATTTTCAAAGTGAAATTCATTAATCCTGCCCTCATCTAATATATCTACATGGTTTGTTATATCTTGGTGGATAGGTTTTATATCTGTAAAAAGGGCTACGCCTGATTGACCTTTTTTGGATGAGGAGTTTATGTGAGAGTTTGCATAGTTCCTATCAAAAATTGTAGTAGGTATTTGCTCTTTTTGAGCTTTTATCTCTTGAAGCGAAAGTATATCGATGTCTGCTTTATCGATCCACTTTAGGGCTTCTTTTTTATCTACTGCTCTAATGCCATTTACATTCCATGATATAAATTTATAACTTTTCATTAACTATCTTCCTTGGGTTTAATGGCATTATATCATTAATTACTTGGTGCTTCTCCCTTTAAAACTTGCTTAAAAGTACTCCAGCCATTTATAAACTCTTTGAGATTCTTTTTATTGATTCCTTTGATGTCCAACAGGCTTTTAGGGTCATTTTCAAACATATCAATAATTTTTTCTCTACCGCAAACTTCAAGAGCATTTTGTGCTTTTTTCTTGCCAAAACCTTTAGTTATAGAAGATAAAAATCCAAATAAATCTTCATAAGAGATATCTTTTATATTGAGTGCTGATTCATCGCTATCTTTTAAATCTTTCTCATTTTGGACTTTCATGCTTTTTATACTTTTTAGCCTGTATTTATCTTGATAGTTCCATTTTTCACTTGGCCACTCTTCCTCTTTTCTATCTTCTGTTGCCAACATCTCAAATCTTGCATCTAGTTCAAATATCGATTTTTCTTCATCTGTTGCAACTGCTTTATTCATAAAGTATTCACCATCAAAACTTGGTGAATATTTGCCAAATGTTATGTATCTCATAGTTCTTAAAAGTGAACTGTCTATTTTACTAAGCTCTTCCCAGTTAAAAAGAGGAATATTTGGCTTTCTAAATCTACCGTTACTAAATTTCCACATCAAGTATTGACCAATCCAATCTCTGATATATGGAAAAGCAGCGAATGCAGTAGCACACTCTAAAATTCTATACTTTCCATCTACCCCCACAGCGATATCACAAGCCCAATACTCTGCGTTTGCTGCTTTACTAACTTTAACAGCAAGTTCAAGAAGCTCAACTGGAACATTTGTATAATCCATGCTCCCACCTTGACTTGTATTCGTAAGCCATTCGCCCTCAGGTGGTCTTCTCCAAAATGCACAGACTGGTTTATGTCCTATAAGCATAACTCTTACATCTGCAGCCATTGGAACGAAATCTTGTATATATATCGGATGATATTTTTTTGTCTCTATAAGATTTTTTGCTTCACTAGCAGAATCAACTTTGTGGACAAAATATCCGCCATAATTTGAAGGCCCATAACTTTTTTTGATGATTTTTGGATACTTTGTCTTTTTGATAAAATCAAATCCCTTTTTTCTATTATAAAAAATTGATGTTTTTGGAACAGGTATATCATATTTCCAACAAAAACGAGTTACATTCTCTTTTGATTTATTTGAAAATTGTGTATCTAGTGAAGGGACAAACTGTACTTTTGGAAGTTCTCTTGCAATTTCTCTAAATGTCTCATAAGCAGTTGCAGGGATATTCCCAATTAAAATATCAATCTTTTTTCGCTTAACCTCTTTTATAAATCTCTCTTTATCATTTTTCCAATGATAAGTTACTGTTTCAATTTTATCTGGCCACCCTTTGAAATTTGATTTATCAAAAAATCTCAATACATAGTCAAGATATAATAATCCTATTTTTGGTAATTTTTTTTTGCTCTTTTTACCCACTTTACTCCCCTTTTAATTTTCTTTCTATTAAATCGACAATTATTTGAATTTTTTTAGCATTAAAATTGAGACCCATCTTTTCTTGCTTTGGCGTTGCAAAAGCAGGGATGCCATTTACTTCTAAAACTACATAATCTTCTCTCTCTTGGTCATATATAAGATCTACTCCGGCAATCTCTAATCCTGTAATCTCGGCCGCTTTTTTAGCAATCTCAATTACTCTATCGTCGGGCTCTCTTAACATGATAGTGCCACCACTAGATATATTGGTTTTCCAGTCATCTTTTGGAGCCTTTCGACCATAACATGAGATAAATTCTCCATCAACAATGTCGATACGAAAATCAGTATTATCATAATGGATAAATTTTTCAAAATATAAACAACGAGTATCGATTTGATTCAAAAATGGAATAAGCATATCTAGTGTTGCTTCATTTTCAATCTTTACAAGTCCCATGCCACCCCAGCCATCAACAGGTTTATAGATAGCTTTGCCTCCAAGTTCGTTTAAAGCATTTTTAAGTTCATCTATATCATTTCTATGACAAAGTTTAAATTCTGGAGTTAAAATATTATGGTGTTTTAATAATTGTGAAGTTTTAAACTTATCTTCTGTGAGGGCAAAAGATCTATAGTTATTAATGATTGGAATATATCGATCTAGTGTTTCATAAAGGTAAACTTGATATTGAGCTTGTTCACCTGCATTGTAAGAAAAAAACAGGTCAAGTTCTTCCATTTTTGTATTGTTGCATATGATAGAGCCATTTTTTGCGACAGCAAAGCGAAGATTTAGATTAGCTATAGTTTCTATTTCTCGCTCTTTTAACTTATCAATCATTTGCTTTTGGATTTGTTCTCCTCCGCTGTTTTGATACATCCACATCCCAATTGTATACTTAGACATAAGCCATCCTTTTTATCTAGTTCGATAATTTTATTTTATTAGTATACAATATATTAAATTTAAAAGGGTTGCGAAAATGGTTAAAAATTATGATTTTTCAGAGCTTAAAAGGCTTGTGGAGTTGAATTCTTATACAAAAAATAAAGTTGGTATTGATGAAAATGGAAAAATCTTCATAAGTTGGATGGAATTATTAGGATTTGTGACCATAGTACATAAAAGAGAAGAGATTGGAAATCATATATTATTTCGTTCATCTAGGGATGATGGAAAAAAAATATTACTTTTAGGACATCTTGATACAGTCTTCCCACCTAAGAGTTTTGAAGATTTTAGTGAAGATGAAGAGTGGATATATGGACCTGGAGTTTGTGATATGAAAGGAGGAAACATAGTTGCCCTTGAAGCTTTAAGAAATATCCATAAAGAGTTTGGTGAAATTAAAAATATTGATATGTTGCTTGTAAGTGATGAAGAGACGGGTAGTGATGATTCAAAATCATTGACACTATCTTTGGCAAAAGATTATGATTACTGTTTAGTTTACGAAGCAGCAGGAGTAAATGGTGAAGTTGTCACTGGAAGAAAAGGTGTAGGAACTTTTTTTATTGATATTGAAGGTAAAGCTTCACACGCAGGTAATGAGTATCAAAATGGAATAAATGCAAATTTAGAGGCGGCATATAAGCTTATAGAACTTACAAAGTTGACAGACCTAGATAAACAAACAACAGTAAATGTTGGAAAGATAGAGGGAGGGATTGGAGCAAATACTATTTCTCCACATGCTAAACTTTCAGTTGAGTTAAGATATGTCTCACATAGAGAATGCAATCGTGTATTAGAAGGTTTTGAGCAAATTGTTAAAAATAGCATAGTTTCAGGTACAAAATCAACACTAAGTGGTGGAATTCAAAGAGATGTGATGCAACCAAATAAAAAGCAGTTAGAGTTTTTAAAAAAGATAGAAGAGCAAATAGGAATTTCTATAGATACACAACAGCGAGGTGGAGTCAGCGATGCAAACCATATGGCAAGTCAAGGTGTTGTAACACTAGATGGACTTGGACCATTTGGAGATGGTGACCATACCATCTTAGAGAGAGCAAATAAAGCTAGTTATTTGCAGAGAATTGACCTAAGTACTAAGATACTTACTTTATTTATGAAAGGTCAAGTTTAATTTTATACAAGTGATGATTGATCTCTTCGACTATGGTCTTTTGAGGAGAAGAACTTTTTCATTGCTTTGAACCAAAGTTTTACAAATCCACTATTTTTTGTAATTTCATCGATATATTGGTCGTATGTTTGACCTCTCTCTTCTAAAAAGCCCAATAGATACTTTTCAGACCCGCTCATTCCACGCTCTTTTTCGATTTCAACAAGCTTGGCATAAAGTTTTTCTATTTGCTTAATAGCTCCTCTTGGTGCTGCTCGTCTATATGCGAAATATCCGACAGTTTCATTTGTTGCTTTATCTACTTTGACATCAAAATCGGTTAATACCCAGTAGTATCTACCACTTTTTGCAAGATTTTTAACAAGTGCATAGATATTCTTTCGATCTTCAAGACGACTCCACATTAGTTTAAATATTATTTTAGGCATATCAGGATGTCTTATGAGATTATGTGGTTTTCCTACTATCTCACACTCTTTATAGCCACTAATTTCTACGAAATATTCATTTCCGTACTCTATGACTCCTTTTGGATCAGTTTTGCTCATGATATATCTTTTATTATCTAGATATATCTCCTTGTCTATTGGTTCAGGTCTGGAAATTTTTTCCGTTTCTGGTTGAACATCTGCTTCAAATGGGTTTTTAAATTCTGGATCGGCATACTTTCTGCTTGCTAACATAAAATAATCCTTTTGTTGTAAATTAACTTTAGTTTATAATAAAAGGATTATTTTGTCAAGTAAATTAGACTATTTTAGCTACAAAACTTAAGATTGGTTACTAATTTTCTCTTCTCTATTACTTAAGAACTCTTCAATGTTGTATTTTGCTCTATGCTGGGATGTCATAAGGTGTATCAAAACATCACCAAGATCGATAACAGTCCACTCATCACTAGGCTCTGTATTAAAGTGGTTTTCTCCGTTAGTTTTTAACTCAATTTTTAGATAGTCCAAAAGTGCAACTCCATGCTTTTGTCCAAGTGTTGTTGCTATAATCACATCATCTACAAAATAATCTTTACTTCTCATGTTAAATAACTGTATATTTTCAGCTTTTTTATCATCTAAAACATTTATGATTTTTTCAATTCTTTTATCCATTTTCTTCCTTAATATAATACTCCATGACTTCATCAGCTATAGATTTTGGCAGATACTCTTTTTTAATCTGCTCTCTTAATTTTGTTGAGCTGATATTAGCATGAATGTTCAACTTTTGCAAGTGTTTAGGGATTTTAATATCATCTCTTGTTGCTATGACAAATTGTACTAACTTTTCAAGCTCTTTATAATTTTTCCATTTAGTTAGAGTGGATAAATTATCTGCCCCAATAATTAAATATATTTTATCTATATCATAATCATAAGTTTTTATAAGATGCTTAATAGTCTCTATTGTAGAAACTTGGCGATTTTGTTCAATCTCATACTTAAGTACTTTAGTTTTTGGATAGCTTTGTGTCAATTTTTTTAACCATTCGTATCGTTTTAAAGAAGGTGCAAAAGAAGTTTCCTTAAAAGGATTTAAAAAAGTTGGTATTATAAAAAGTGTCTCGATATCGAGCTTTTTGAGTGCTTCTTCAATGATTTCTTCATGTCCAATGTGTGGAGGATCAAAACTACCTCCAAAAACTGCAATTTTCATTTAAACCTTATTTAATTAAAATTATTAATAATTAAGTTGATATACTAATCAAAATATTATACAGTAAAGAAAATAAAGGAGAAAAAGTGGCTATAAAGGTTGCTATTACAGGGTTTGGTCGGATTGGAAGGTGTGTCGCTAGGATTTTAGAAGAGAGAGATGATATGGAACTTGTAGTTGTAAATGATACAACAAATCCAGAAATGACTAAATATCTTTTAAAATATGATAGTGTTCACGGAACATTTAAAGGAAGTGTTGAGTTACTTGAAGATAATTATATTCAAATTGGTAAATCCAAAGTGAAATTTTTAAATGACAGAGACCCAAAAAATCTTGACTTTGCAAAATATGGAGCAGAGGTGCTTTTAGAATGTACAGGTGCATTTTATACACAAGAGAAGTCACAAGCCTACATCGATAAAGGTATTAAAAAGGTTCTATTTTCAGCACCTGCAAAAGATAACGATACTGCTACATTTGTTATTGGTGTAAATGAAAATAGTTATAGTGGGCAAACAATTGTCTCAAATGCAAGTTGCACAACCAACTGTTTAGCTCCAATAGTAAAAGTTATAGATGACGCATTTGGAATCGAAAAGGCACTTGTAACAACTTGTCACTCATACACAAATGATCAAAATATTCTTGATGTGAAACACTCAAAAGATCCCCGTCGTGCAAGAGCAGCTGCAGTTAATATGATACCAACATCAACTGGTGCTGCAAAAGCAATTGGACTTGTTATGCCTCATCTTCAAGGAAAATTAAATGGTCAAGCTATCCGTGTTCCTACTCCAAATGTTTCTATGGTTGATTTAAATGTTATTGTTAAAAAAGATACTACAAAAGAGGAAGTAAATGCAATCTTTGAAGTAGCACAAAATGGTGCATTAAAAGGTATAATTGAAGTAGATTGGGATAAAAGAGTCTCTTCAGATTTTATTGGATCAGATATTTCTGCGATTGTTGCTGGAGATTTGACTCAGGTAATTGATAAAAATTTTATAAAAGTTATGGCGTGGTATGACAATGAATGGGCTTATTCGCACAGACTTATTGATATGGCAAAACATATCTGTAGAGAGGCTTAGTAGGATGGAACTATTATCTATAAAAGATTTGGATATCGAAGGTAAAAGAGTATTTATAAGATGCGACTTCAATGTTCCAAAAGATGAGTTTGGAAATATAAGTGATGATAGAAGAATTCGTTCATCTCTTCCAACGATAAGATATTGTATTGATAGAAATTGCAAAATTATTTTAGCAAGTCATTTTGGTCGTCCAACACCAGGGGAATGGGATGATGAAAAAGATTCGCTAAAACCGATTCAAAAAAGACTTACTTCTTTGTTAAAACAAGAGGTTATAATGGCTGATAATGTTGTCAAAGATGACACAATAGAAAAAGCAAAAAACTTAAAAGCTGGTGAAATTTTGTTGCTTGAAAACCTTAGATATAATCCTGGTGAATTAGCAAATGATAGTGAATTCGCTGGGCGTCTTGCATCTATGGCAGATATTTATATAAATGATGCTTTTGGTGCGAGCCACAGAAAACATGCTTCTATCTTTGCTTTGCCTGAACACTTTGATAAAGCACATAAAGCTGCTGGTTTTTTGATGCAAAAAGAGGTAAACTTTTTTCATAGATCTGTTATGAATCCATCTCACCCATTTGTAGCGGTAGTTGGAGGGAGTAAAGTTTCAGGTAAGCTACAAGCACTTGTAAATTTAGTGGAAAAAGTAGATAAATTAATTATTGGCGGAGGAATGGCTTTTACATTTTTAAAGGCACAAGGATATGAGATTGGTAAATCACTTGTTGAAGATCATCTTTTAGAGGATGCAAAGAGAATAATTTACAGAGCACAAGCACTCGGAGTAAAGTTTTATCTTCCTGTTGATTTGGTTGTCTCTCCTGAAATAAGTGAAGATTCTCCTGTAAAATTTTTACCTATTCAAGAGATTCCACAAGATTGGATGGGGCTTGATGTGGGACCTGCTACAAATAGACTTTTTCGTGAAGCATTAAATGATGCACAGACAATTCTTTGGAATGGACCTATGGGTGTCTATGAACTTGATAAATTCTCAAAAGGAAGCTTTATGATGAGTCATTATATTGCAGAGTCTCACGCTACTACAATTGTAGGAGGGGGTGATACTGCTGATGTATGTCAAAGGGCTGGAGATGTTGATGAGATGACTTTTATCTCAACTGGAGGAGGTGCAAGTTTAGAACTTTTAGAAGGCAAACTTTTACCTGGTGTTGAAGCAGTATTGAAAGAGAAATCATGATAATCGCAGCAAATTTTAAAACAAACCATACAAGAAAAAGTACAAAAGAGTATATTGAAACATTAGACAAATATGTTTCAAGTTTAAAAAATGATGATAGTGTTTTAGTTTTTCCTCCAAGTACAGCATTGGATAAATTTAATTTAACAGAGAATATCTCTATTGGAGTACAAAATGCTTACCCAGTTGAGAAAGGTTCATTTACAGGTGAAATTGGATTAGAGCAAATTGAAGAGTTTAAGATAGATACAACTCTTATTGGACACAGTGAAAGACGACATGTTTTGGGTGAGAGTCAAGATGAGGTAAGAGAGAAGTACACTTTTTTCAAATCAAAAGGTTTTCAGATAGTCTATTGTATCGGAGAGCCAAAAGAGGTAAGAGAACAGGGAATAGAAGCTGTTATGGCTTATAACTTTTCTCAACTAGAGGGCATAGATTTAGAGTATGAAAATCTTATAATAGCTTATGAACCTGTTTGGGCAATTGGTACAGGACTTACTGCAAGTAATGAACAAATAGAAGAGACATTAGCTCTTCTAAAGAATAAGATAAAATCACCTATTCTTTATGGTGGAAGTGTAAAAGTAGCCAATACAAAAGAGATTTTAGAGATAAAAAACTGTGATGGTATTTTAGTTGGAACTGCTAGTTGGGATGTGGATGCATTTTGTCAGATGATAGAAATAGCAGATAATATATAGAATATATTTGATAAAATAGAGTAAATACAATTTAATAAATGGAGATAATTTATGATTTTAAAAGGTAAAAAAGGTTTAATTGTTGGGATTGCTAACAATAAATCTATCGCATATGGAATAGCTAAATCTTGTGCCGATCAAGGGGCAGAGCTAGCATTTACCTACCTCAATGACGCTCTTAAAAAGAGAGTTATACCTATAGCAGAGGAGCTTGGTAGTTCTGCTGTTTATGAACTTGATGTTACAAAACCAGAGCAGTTGGAAGATTTGAGAATATCTTTAGAGAAAGATTTTGGAAAGATTGACTTTGTAGTTCATTCCGTTGCATTTGCACCTCGCCGTGCCTTAGAGGGTGGTTTTATAGATACATTAGCTGAAGACTTTACACTTGCTATGGATACTTCAGTTTATTCACTTGTCTCTTTGACGAGAGCTTGTTTGCCTGTTATGAATGATGGTGGTTCAATTTTAACCCTTAGCTATCTTGGAGGGCCTAAGTATATTCCTCATTACAATGTTATGGGAGTTGCAAAAGCTGCTCTTGAGGCGAGTGTCCGATATCTTGCAGTTGATCTTGGAAAAAGAGGGATTAGAGTAAATGCAATAAGTGCAGGACCTATTAAGACTTTGGCAGCTAGTGGTATCGGAGATTTTAAAAATATTTTAAATTGGAATGAAACTAATGCTCCTTTAAAGAAAAATGTTACAACAACAGAGGTTGGAAATAGTGGGATGTATCTTTTAAGTGATTTATCTTCTGGTGTGACTGGTGAAGTTCACTATGTAGATGCAGGATATAATATCATGGGAATGGGAGCAGTTGAGAAGAACGAAGAGGGTAGAACAGTTTTAAGTTGGGATAATAGAAAGTAGGTGAAACTCTTTCTATCTAAGTTACTTTATGTAGCTCTTATGCTCTTTATCATTTCGGTAATTTCATTTTTAGCTATCCACTCGGCTCCAAACTCATTTTTTGCTAGTGGTGAATTAAATCCAAATATTACAAAAGAGTCGGTTGAGCATCTAAAAGAGATTTATGGGCTTGATAGACCTTTATATGTACAGTTTTTTGCTTGGATTGCTGCACTTTTGCATCTTGATTTTGGAATATCATTTGCTAGTGGGAAAGAGGTAAGAGATGAGATACTCTCTCGCCTTCCAATTACTCTTATTATCAATTTAACTAGTATGGTTTTGGTTTTTGCTATATCACTCTATCTTGGAATTAAGTCAGCTCTAAAGCAAGACTCATACCTTGACAATATATTAAAACAATTTTCACTTATATCTTATGCTATACCTTCATTTTATTTAGCACTTTTACTCATCATATTTTTCTCCGTTGGTCTTGGTTGGTTTCCGATTGCTGGAGTAGAGTCAATAGAGCCAAAAGAGGGTATATGGAAGTTTTTTGATCAAGCTTGGCACTTGATACTTCCAATATTTGTTATTGTTTTTGGAGGAGTTGGGTCTCTTATGATGTATGTACGGAGTTTAACTATTGATATACTTAAAAGTGATTATATCTTTTTTGCCAAAGCAAGAGGGCTGAGTGAGAGAGTGATTTTGACAAAATATGTCTTACCAAATTTATCTCCTCCCATTGTTACAATGCTTGGTCTTTCACTTCCAGGACTCATCGGAGGCTCTGTGATTTTAGAGTCTATCTTTTCGATAAATGGAATGGGTCTTCTCTTTTTTCAAAGTGCGATGAGTCGTGATTATCCAGTTATCATGGGGATACTTATTATATCAGCATTTTTAACACTGCTTGGAAATATTTTAGCAGATTTATTGCTTTTAAAACTCAACCCTCATTTCAAAAGAGGGCAGAGTTAATAACTATTTATCATCATCTCCAAACAGTGCTTTAAGTGCATCTGCATTACTCTCTGTAGTTGTTGTAGTTTTATCGCCATCGCTTGTTGTTGTTCCACCAACTTCAACAAGCTCTATCTCAAAACCAGTGAGCATAGATGCTAAACGGATATTTATGCCACTTTTTCCAATTGCTTTTGATTTTTGGTCGCTTGGAATTGTAACTATTGCTTTTTCTCCTTCAACTCTTACGGCTGATATGATAGCAGGGGAGAGTGCTCGTGAGACAAATAGTTCTGGGATGTCAGAGTATTCTACGCAGTCTATGTTTTCACCGTGAAGTTCTTGGCTTACTGCATTTATTCTTACCCCTTTTGTTCCTACTGTCGCACCTACTGCATCTACACTTGGAGTTACTGAAGAGAGGGCGATTTTTGCCCTCTCTCCTGGAATTCTTGCACTTTTATGTATAATTACTAATTCATCATTTATTTCAGGTACTTGAAGTTTTAAAAGTTGTTCGAGAAATTTTGGACTTGTACGGGATAATTCAACTTGCATCCCGACTTTTTTATCAATATAAACTTTTCTAATTACCGATCTTACAACATCACCTACTTTAAATTTTTCACCTTTTATTCTACTTTTCATTGGAAGAATTGCTTTTACTTCTTTGTATTCCAAGTAGGTATTTTCATCATTATCAACTCTTACTACTGTGGCACTTACAGCTTCTCCAACTCTTTGTCTATATCTTTCAAAGATATTTTGTTCCATGAGTCTTTGTATGTGGTATTCAAGTTCTCTATAAAGTACAGCAGCGGCAGTTCTTCCCATATCATCTAGTGAAATAGCATAAGTTAGCTCATCATCAATTTCGATATCTGGATCTACCTCTTTTGCGGAGCTTATATCTATGAATTTTTCAATTTCTCCTATATTCTCTTCTAATCTTTCATCATCATCAGCAACTACAAGTACTTTTTGAAGTAGGGCAAGCTCTTTAGTCTTTTCATCAATATCTACAGCATATTCATTCTCTTCAACAAAGACTCTTTTTGCTGTTTTTATGAGTGCTGTTGATACTGCTTCTTTCGCTTCTGTTAATTTTAGACCCTTTTCATGAGCAATTGACTCTATTATGTTACCAATCTTTTCCATTTGCATTCCTTTTAGTTTTTGATGATAAATAAGTTTTTTGATTATCTATATTTGTAGGAGTAGCATTGTACATCAATGGTGCTTAAACTTTTAATGAAAAAAAGATACAATAAAACACTTATCAAAAAGAAGGTTTATAGATGAAGCTAAAATTAGCAAAGATTAAAGAAGATAGTAAGAGTGAGTCGGTTACTTTAAGTGAAGTTGGAGATATTTTAGAGAAAGAAAAACAGAAAATTTTCTATTTTGATCAAGATAATTCACATAAAAATTTAGTGAGTCTAGTTGAACATTTTGAAGAGAAAGGTTTTAGTGTTTATCTAAAAGAGGTTAAGTTTGGGCTTGATGAAAATGACTATATGTACGAAGTGCATATCCTTTAGTAGGGGCTAGTTTGTCTAAAAAATTATTTATCGAAACACTTGGATGTGCTATGAATTCAAGAGATTCAGAACATATGATGGCAGAGCTTACAAAAAAAGAGGGTTACACACTTACAAGTGATTTTAAAACTGCTGATTTGATTCTTATAAATACATGTAGTGTTAGAGAAAAACCTGTGCAGAAGCTTTTTTCAGAAATTGGACAGTTTAACAAGCATAAAAAAGATGGTGCAAAGATAGGTGTATGTGGGTGTACAGCTAGTCATTTGGGTGAAGAGATAATAAAAAGAGCCCCTGTTGTGGATTTTGTTTTGGGTGCTAGAAATGTCTCTAAGATTAGGGATGTTTTACATAAAAAAGGGGCAGTCGAAGTAGATATAAACCACGATGAGAGTGAGTTTGCTTTTGGCGAGTTTAGAAACTCCTCTTTTAAAGCAATGGTAAATATCTCCATAGGATGCGATAAACAGTGTTCGTTTTGTATAGTGCCTCACACAAGGGGAGATGAGATATCAATTCCAGCAGAACTTATTATAAATGAAGCAAAAAAAGCAGTACAAAGTGGAGCTAAAGAGATATTTTTACTTGGACAAAATGTCAATAATTATGGAGCAAAATTTAGTAATGGTAAAAAAGATATAGACTTTCCTGATCTTCTAAATATGGTAAGTGATATAGATGGAGTCCAGAGGATTCGCTTTACTTCTCCTCATCCACTTCATATGGATGATAAATTTTTACAAACCTTTGCAAATAATCCAAAAGTTTGTAAATCTATGCATATGCCACTTCAAAGTGGTTCAAGCAGGATTTTAAAAGAGATGAAAAGAGGATATAGCAAAGAGTGGTTTCTTGACCGTGCCTTAAAACTTAGAGATTTAGTCCCTGATGTACATATAAGCAGTGATATTATCATAGGATTTCCGGGAGAGAGCGAAGAAGATTTTTCAGATACTTTGGATGTATTAGAAAAGGTCAGATTTGAGCAACTATTTAGTTTTAAATACTCTCCAAGACCTCTTACAAAAGCAGCTGATATGGTTCAAGTAGATGCATCCGTTGCATCAAGACGAC
The DNA here is from genome assembly GCA_027066435.1 of Campylobacterales bacterium. Classification (GTDB taxonomy): domain Bacteria; phylum Campylobacterota; class Campylobacteria; order Campylobacterales; family QNZT01; genus SZUA-1433. The sequence continues at coordinate 7,971 of JAMONX010000147.1, read as the reverse complement.
TTAGTGAACTTCAAGCTAGACATACAGAAATTCTTGATGAGATTTCACTTTGTCAAAAAGATAAAGTGTTTGATGTATATTTTGAAGAGTTAAGAAGCGAAGGTGGAGTGGGGGGAAGAAGTGATAATGGTTTTATGGTGCAAGTAGAGGGAAGCGAAGAGCTTCTTGGGACTACTTTGCCTGTAAAGATTACAAACCCAAGAAGAATGGTGCTTTATGGAGAAGTTGTTTAGTAAAGAGCGAAAAAGAGCTTTTTTCTTAGCACTTTTTCCACCTATTATCTATCTCTTGATAAGAGTTTTGTTTTTTAGTTGTAAAAAGAGATATCACAAGCCAAAAAGAGTTCCAGATGCACCTTTTATGGTTGCTTTTTGGCATGGTGAGATTTTGATGAATCCATTTATGTATAAAAAAATCTTCAAAGATGTTAAAATGTCATTGATGATTAGTGAGCACTTTGATGGAGAGATGATTGCCAAGAGTGTTAGTTACTTTGGTTTTGATACGATACGGGGTTCATCAACAAGAGGTGCTATTAAGGCATTGAAAGAGAGTTTTAAAAAGATAGACCTTGGACAATCTATCGCTATAACTCCAGATGGTCCTAGAGGGCCTAGGCACTCTGTGGCTGATGGAATAGTGGTGATTTCTCAAAAAAAAGGGCTAGAAGTTGTAGCATTAAGTTATAAGGCATCGTCATTTTGGAAGATGAAGAGTTGGGATGAGTTTATCATACCAAAGCCATTTTCTACACTTGATTTTTATGCGAGTGAACCTTTTTCTTTGGCAGGTTTAAGCAAAGAAGAGGCGAAAAAAGAGATTAAAAAAAGGTTATTTGATTATGTTTAAAAAGTTATTTAGTGCAATTTTGATTTTTGTTATCGTTATTGTGCTATTCTTTTTTGGATTTAGTCAATCTTATAAACTATCCTTGGAAGCTAGAGTGAAGTACTTTATGGGAGAGTACAAAGAGGCTAGAGTTTTGGCAAAAGAGGCATTTGATTTAGACCCTTATAATAAAATGGCTTTCTCAATTTTGGCACAAAGTAAAATATCAGCAAAGTTGTTAGATTACATTGAAGATTCTAAGCGTTATTTGAAAAAGATAGAAGAGCTGAGTTTAAAAGGAAATTTTTCTGAAGCTGACCGTATTAAAATAAAATTTTATTGTGAAATTATGATTGAAAAGTATAAGAAACTTAGTCCTACAGTTATGACAGATAAAGAACTTTATGAAAATTGCACTAAAGCATATTTGGAGTTTAAAAAAATATATGAAGAGTTATTTCCTAAAAAAAATTGATGAATATTTACATTATCTTGATAGTATCAGAGGATATAGTCACAATACAATCAAAACATATCGTCTGAATTTAGCTGAAGCAATAAAATATGTTAGTATAGAAAAAAATGAAGACTTTTATGAAATTAATTTAATTCCTTACAGGATGAAACTAATAAATAAAAATAAAAAAACCATATATAAAAAGATCTCCATATTTAGAAGTTTTATAAACTATTTAAGAGAAAAAGATATAGGCATTTATCTTAAAAATGATGATAATATCAAGGTTTCTAAGACTCTTCCAAAGCCTGTTTCTACAGCTTACATTTATGAGGCATTAGAGCTTTGTGATAGCGATGACAGAATGATGACAATACTCTTTTATACACTAGGGCTTAGGGTTAGTGAACTCTCAAAATTAAAAATTGAAGATATTAAAAATGGTTGGGTGAGGATTAATGGAAAAGGTGGTAGCATTAGAGAAATACCTCTCCTAGATAAAGTGGCAGAAGAACTTGAAAGTTATCTTGAAAAGTTTAATCCTTCAGTTTACATTTTTGAGGTTGATAAAAATCATTTGAGTGAGAATAGACTAAGATATAAGTTGTCTAAAGTATTTAAAAAAATTGGCATAAAAGTGACTCCGCACAAACTTCGTCACTCTTTTGCGACAGACCTTTTAAATAATGGTGCACGCATTAGCGATGTAAGCGAATTGTTGGGGCATGCTTCATTGGAGACAACCCAGATTTATACGAAGCTTAGTAGTTTTGCAAAAATGAAAAATTATAAAGAAGCACATCCAATGTGCAGGGAGCAAGATGGGTCTGTTTAATTCTGTTAAAAAAAGATTAACTATCCAGCTGATAGGTGTAAGCCTTGAAGAGAATGGATGCAATATTCAAGTTGAAAGATTTAAAAAATCTAAGATGACTTATTCAAATAGAAAGTCATTTTCGATTGAATCTAAAGAGGTTTTGAGCAAAGAGATTATAAATTATCTAAATATTTTGCAAAGTGAACATGAGCAGACTTATGTTGTACTTTTTTTAAATACACTTGGACAGGGTGCAATCCCTGGATGTGATGATGATATTTATAAGAAATTTGGTATTGATAAGAATGGTGTCAAGAGTGTTTGTATAGATAATCGGTTTACGATTTATGCTTCTCTTATTGATATTAGTTGGGCAGATAGGGTTTTTAAGAAAGTTGGTTTAGATTTTATATTTTCTCCATTTTTGATTTTAAATGCTTATATTGATAAAGATAATGATGAAAAAGAGGTTAAGCTTTATATCTTAAATACAAACAATGGCTTAACTATAATGGTGAAAAATGCCAGAAAGCTTTTATATGCTTCATTTTTTAATGTTGCAAAAGAGCAAGATTTACTTTTAGAAGACTTTGAAAACATAGAGACACAAAGCAGTGTTGATTTGGAAGAAGAGTTATTTGATGAGTTTGATTTAGACTCAAGTGAAGTTAGTGATGATATGCAAGAGCTTAATGATGAGATAGATTATGAGAGTAACTCTGAGTATAGTCGTCTCTCTGGTAAAGATTTACGTTTTGTTAAGTATTTAGATGCTGCATTAAAAGAGTTTTATGATAATGATTTATATGATAGTCAATTTATAACTAAAGTCAAGATTTATGATGATGCTGGGATGCATAAAGACGTTGTTAAGCATATAGAGAATGATCTCCTTTTAGATACAAGTGCTGAAAATATTAATCTTCTCAATATGGTTATAAAAGTTGCTAAAGAGGAGGTTCTTTCATATGCATAGCTTTATAAAACCGCGCAAGAAAAAAATTATTGATGATATGTCGTCTTTGTGGATAATTTTTATAACCTTGATGTCGCTTGGGCTTATTGGGTTTGGAATATATATAAATTATAAATCTTCTTTTTATATAAAAATGCTTGAAGATGGATACTCAAAACAACAATCTATTGAAGAAAATGTTAAATCTCTTAGGCGAGATATTCAAATTTTTAGTATGCAAAAAGAGTTAGAAACTGAAGTAAAACAGAGTAATCTAACACTTAAAGAGAGTGTTAAAAATCTCTTTGATTTAGTTCCTGATCAAGTAACCCTTACAGATGTAATTATGGAAAGAGATTCTTTAGTGCTTAAAGGTTATAGTGCTTCAAAAGAGTCATATTCACTTTTATTGGAGCCACCACTTAAATCAATTTTTGATGAGAGTCATGCAAGTTTTTCTACGGATGATAGAGGTTTTTATCGTTTTGTATCTAAAAATATTATGAATATAAATAGAGGTATTGTTGATGAGTAAGAAAAATACTACCTTGAAATTTTTGATTTTTATACTTATTTTTATGGTTGTTGTTTTTGCTTTTGTGTTGCTTTTTGTTATACCTGGTATTAAGGATTATAAAGATTCAAAGTTAAGTTACTCAAATAGTCAAAACTTGCAAACAGAGCTTCAAAAAGAGCAAGAAGAGTTAATCTCAACATTAAATATTATAAAAAATAAAAATAAAAACATTATAAATACTTTTTCACAAGAGTTTAAAGAAAATGAGTTTATATCATTTACGAAGAAGTATTTTAATGATGCAACATTGGTAAAAGTTCATAATGAGTCAAATAGTTCAGCACTAGACATTTATAAATTTAATGCAAAAATAAAAGCTAAAAATCCAAAACAGTTTTATGAATTTGTAAAAAATCTTCAAAATTATAATGGAATTATTAAAATTAATTTTCCTATAACCATATCTTCAAAAGATAATTTTTTAGAAATTAATTTTCACATGAGTGTCTATTCTATGAAGGTAAATTAAAAAAATATTAAAAAGTTAAAGTTATTTATTTTATTTGTTTGTAAAATAAATATTTTTACGATACAATAAACGCGTATTACAAAATTTAAGAGGAGTGAATGATGAGAATTTTAAAAAGTTCTATCTTATGTGCAGCAATTATTGCTGTAGCGTTCAGTGGTTGTGCTGAAAAAAAGGTTTGCAACACACCAGTAGCAGCAGTGAAGAAGGTTGTTGAGGTAAAGGTTGATAATAGAGATGCTGAGATTAAGAGTCTTCAAGCTGAATTAGCAGAAGCTAGAGCAAAATCTGCAAAAGTTGTAACGGTAACAAAAGAAGTTGCTGGACCAAATGAATTATATCCGCCAAATGCAGAGGCTGGTAAATGTTATGCAAGAGTTTTAACTCCAGCTAAGTATGAGATGAAAACTGAAAAAATGCTTAAAACTGAAGCTGGTGAAAAAATTAAGATTATTCCAGCTACATATGGTTATGAGACTAAAAAAGTTCTTGTAAAAGAAGCTGGAGAGAAACTTGTAACAGTTCCTGCTACTTATAAAAAAGTTACAGAAAAAGTTCTTGTAAAAGAAGCTAGCGAGAGACTTGTTAAGGTTCCTGCAAGTTATGAGAGTGTTAGTGAAAAAGTTCTTGTAAGAGAAGCTTATACTACTTGGAAAAAAGGTTCAGGTCCTAATCAAAGAGTTGATAATGCAACAGGTGAAATTGTATGTCTTGTGGAAGTTCCTGCACAGTATAGAACAGTTACTAAAAAAGTTTTAAAAACTCCAGCTACTGTTAAGAGAGTACCAATTCCAGCAGTTTATAAAACTATTACAAGAAGAGTTATAGATACGCCTGCGACAACTAAAACTATTCCAATTCCAGCAGTTTACAAAACTGTAAAAATTAAAGTTGTAAAAACACCTGCGACAACTAAAACTATTCCAATTCCAGCTACTTATCAAACAGTAACTAAGAGAATTAAAATTTCTGATTCTGTTTTAAAATGGAAAGAAGTTAAGTGTAAAACTACTAAATAAGTATATCTTATTAACATAAGGGAAATACCCCTTATGTTATACTATATAGATGAAATGTATCATCTGTAAAAAATTCTCAATTAAAATTATCTGTAAAAATTGTAGAACTCATCTATTAAATACCCAGTTATCAGTTCGTACACTTCCTGATGGTTTTAAAATATATAGTTTTTACCAATATAACCAGATAGAAGAGCTTCTTAAAACAAAACATACTCATTTGGGAAGTAGTGTTTATTCTATTTTAGCAAAGATTACTTTTCGTCAGTTTGCTAAAGATTTTCCCTTTCCAAGTAAAGTTTATGCAATGCCTATTGATGATCACATAAAGAGTGGTTATTCACACACAGCTATTTTGGCACAAGCACTTAAAGTAAAAAACATAAAACCCATATTTTCAAAACTTAGAGCTGAAAGTAGGATTACATATTCAGGTAAAACATTAGATTTTCGCCTTCAAAATCCAAGAGATTTTCAGTATACTTTTAAGCATAATATAGATGTTATTTTAGTAGATGATATTGTGACAACAACAACCACTATAAATGAAGCAAAAAACATGTTAATAAGAAATGGTGTAAATCCCTTATTTGCATTGACTTTAGCTAATGCTAGGGAGTTATAAGGGTTAGTTTGGTAAAATATATTTAATTAGGTGAGTTTTTATAATTCACTATATAAAGCTTAAGGAAAATCCCCGTGGCAGACAATCTTTTTGAAAATGATAATATAGACGATATAAATATTGAAGACTCAATGAAGGCTAGTTATCTTGACTACTCTATGAGCGTTATAATAGGTCGAGCACTACCAGATGCAAGAGATGGACTTAAACCAGTGCATAGAAGAATCTTATATGCAATGAATGATTTAAGTATAAGCTCCCGCTCTCCTTATAAAAAATCAGCAAGAATTGTTGGTGATGTTATAGGTAAGTATCATCCTCATGGTGATAATGCAGTATATGATGCCCTTGTTAGAATGGCACAGCCTTTTTCTATGCGTCACCCCATCGTTGATGGTCAGGGTAACTTTGGTTCGATAGATGGTGATAACGCGGCTGCTATGCGTTATACAGAAGCTAGAATGACTCCACTTGCAGAAGAACTTTTAAAAGATTTAGATAAAGAGACTGTTGATTTTGTTCCAAATTATGATGACTCTATGAGTGAGCCTGATGTCATGCCTGCTCGTGTCCCAAATTTACTATTAAATGGTTCAAGTGGTATTGCTGTTGGTATGGCTACAAATATTCCTCCACATAACTTAGATGAGCTTATAGATGCACATCTTCACATGATTGAAAATAAAGAAGCTACCGTTGAAGAGTTAGCTGATTTTATCAAAGGACCTGATTTTCCAACAGGTGGTATTATCTATGGAAAACAGGGAATTAGAGATGCATATAGTACTGGGCGAGGTCGAGTTAAGATTAGGGCTAAAATCCATATGGAGAGAAAAGGGCAAAGAGATGTTATTGTTGTTGATGAGCTTCCATATCAAGTAAATAAAGCAAAGCTTATAGAAAATACAGCAAATCTTGTTCGTGATAAACATATTGAAGGCATTAGCGAAATTAGAGATGAATCTGATCGTGAAGGTATGCGAATAGTGATTGAGCTAAAACGAGATGCAATGAGTGAAATCGTTTTAAATAATCTCTACAAATCAACATCAATGCAGATGACATTTGGTGTGATACTTCTTGCTATTATCAATAAAGAGCCAAAAGTTTTTAATCTAAAAGAGCTTGTACAACTCTTTTTGTCCCACAGAAAAACAGTCATTATTAGAAGAACAATATTTGAACTTGAAAAAGCAAAAGCAAGAGCCCATATCTTAGAAGGTCTTAAAATTGCTCTTGATAATATTGATGAAGTTATCAAAGTCATTAGAGCTAGTAAAGATACTCCTGAAGCTAAAGAATCACTGATGTCAAAATTTGGGCTTTCAGAGGTTCAATCAGCTGCAATTTTGGATATGAAACTTAATCGTCTTACTGGTTTAGAGAGAGATAAGATAGATGCTGAGTTGGCTGAGCTTCAAAAAGAGATAGATAGACTTAGTGCAATTTTAAAAAGTGAAGAACTTTTAAATGAGCTAATTAAAACTGAACTTATTGAAATTAAAAAGAAGTTTAGTAATCCGAGAAGAACAGAAATAGTAGAAGATTATGATGAAATTGATATAGAGGATTTGATTCCAAATGAGCCAATGGTTGTAACAATTACTCATAGAGGTTACATCAAAAGAGTTCCTTTAAAATCATACGAAAAACAGCATCGTGGAGGAAAAGGAAAAACAGCACTTACTACATATGATGATGATTTTATAGAGAATTTCTTTACTTCTAATACTCACGATACATTGATGTTTGTTACGAACTTTGGACAACTTTATTGGTTAAAAGTCTATAGAATTCCTGAGGGAAGTAGAACTGCAAAAGGAAAAGCAGTAGTAAACCTAATCAAACTTCAACCTGATGAAAAGATTAGGGCTATAATTCCTACAGTTGATTTTGATAATCAAAGAACATTAGCATTTTTTACTAAAAATGGAATTGTCAAAAGAACAAATTTAAGTGAATTTAAAAATATCAGATCAGTTGGTGTAAGAGCTATTACACTAAATGAAAGTGATGAATTAGTAGATGCGAGAATTGTTGAGAATGAAGATAAATATCTTTTTGTTGTAACTAAAAAAGGTGCATGTATCCGTTTTGTAAAAGAAGATGCAAGGGAGCTTGGAAGAACAGCTCGTGGTGTAACAGCTATCAAGTTCAAAAATGAAGGAGATGAAGTTATCGGAGCGGCAGTAATTAGAGATGATAAACAAGAGCTTTTAACTAT
>JAMONX010000146.1 GCA_027066435.1 Campylobacterales bacterium | reverse complement strand
TACAAATGCCGGGAGATGGCAGAGCGGTTGAATGCACTGGTCTTGAAAACCAGCGAGGGTCATACCTCCGGGAGTTCGAATCTCCCTCTCCCGGCCACTTACTTTTACTTTACCCATTTTTAAACCCCCAAAATTTAGGACTTTCAAGATAGCTTTCAAAAATCTTTATTAGTTTTAGTAACAAGACTAGAAGAAGATTTGTTTTAGACTAATATTTTAGCTATAATATACAAAATAAGCACAAAAGAGATAAAATGTTAGCCTTTTTACCGAAAAACCCGTCCGATATGATGAGTGAAATTAGCCTAAGATTTAAAACCAGAAGAAAAGCTTTAAAACTCACACAAAAAGAACTATCTGAAAAAAGTAATGTAAGTTTGGGTTCTATCAAGAGATTTGAACAAAGTGGACAGATAGCTTTTGAGTTTTTGTTGAAACTGGCTTTGGTGTTGGAGTGTTTGGAAGATTTTGAAGGGATTTGTGGGGAGAGGGAAGAGGTATTGGAGAGTTTGGAGGGAATAATATGAGTTTTAATTGGATAAATATTATAAGCATAAATAGTTCTCAAAATGATGCATTTGAAGAGTTACTATGTCAATTAGCTAGAAAAGAACCTATACAAGATAAAAAAGAATTTATAAAAGTTGGTAATCCTGATGGCGGGGTTGAGTGTTATATAGTTTTAGAGAATGGCGATGAGCTAGGTTTTCAAGCTAAGTGGTTTTTATTTACCCCTCAAGATGCTCAATGGAATCAAATAGAAAAATCATTTAAAACAGCTTTAAGAAAACATCCAAATATGACTAAATATTATGTTGCTATTCCCTTGGATAGAGCTGATCCACGACTTGATAATCAAAAATGGTTTATGGATAAGTGGAATGAAAAAGTTGAAAAATGGAAACAATTTGCATTAGATACTTATGGGAAAGAGATAGATTTTGATTATTGGGGTAGTTCAGAATTTATTGAAAGATTGAGTAAAGAAGAAAATACAGGATTAAAGAAATTATTTTTTGGAGAAATAGATTTATCAAAGGAGTGGTTAAAAAATCAAAATGAACTAGCTATAAAAGATTTAGGTGCAAGATATACTCCTGAAATAAACATAGAATTAGATTCACTTTTAGAAAAATTTGATGCAATAAGTCGAAATGAACAATTTAAACAAAGAGTAGATAAAGCTTATCATGAATTTATGGTTTCCTATCGTGAGTTTACATCTCATATTCGATTTGAGAATGAAGAGATAAATAAGTTAAATAGTGAATTGAGCAGTAAACTAGAAAGTTTTGAAAAGATATATGAGTGTATAGATTTTAGTGGTGTGGGGTATATAAATATTGGAACAATTATTCAACTGTTTGAAAAAGTTCAACCTTTATCGCATAAGATTAGTGATTTGCTGTATGAATTAAATCAAAATGAGATAGAAGATAAAAAAATTAAAACTCATGATGGATACAGAACATCAACCCATTTTGATACCAACATAAGAGATTTTAGAAATTATCTTTCAGAGCTTCATGAAATTGAAGGTTTTTTTCATTCAAAATCTTTTAAATTTATAAACAATCCATTTATGCTATTAGGTGGAGAAGCTGGTATTGGAAAATCTCATCTTTTAGCAGATATTGTTACTCAACGGATGAATGATGGATATGATTCAATTTTTTTACTTGGGCAACAGTTTAGAAGTGAAGTGCATCCTTGGAGCCAAATATTAAAGGATTTATTACGATTAGATTGTAATGAATCAGAATTTTTAGGAGCTTTAAATGCTAAAGCTGAAACTCAAAACAGACGAATAATCATCTTTATAGATGCTATAAATGAAGGAAAAGGGAGAAATTTCTGGAATCACTTTATCCGAGGGTTTATCGAATCTATAAAGCAATATGAATGGCTTGGTTTGGTTATCAGTATTCGAAGTTCCTATTTTGATTTAATCATCCCTAAAGAGATACTTGAACAAGAGTTAGCAATAAGAGTAATACACTATGGTTTTGATGGGGTCGAATATAATGCTTCAAAGATATTTTTTCAAAATTATAATATAGCTCAACCTTCTATTCCACTGCTTCATCCTGAATTTTCAAATCCACTATTTTTAAAACTATTTTGTGAAGGACTTAATAAAAAAGGTTTAACTACTATTCCTGATGGGTATGAAGGTATAACAAATATTATTAAGTTTTTTATTGAAGGAGTAGAAGCTAAGTTAGAATATAAATATCCAAATATAAAAAGTTTAAAACTTATTAATAAAATTATAAAAGCTTTAATTGGAAGAATGATAGATACTCAAACCCTTGCTTATGATGAAGCTTTTAGCATCATTGAAGGAGTTGTATCAGCATATAGGCTTGAATCAGGTCTATTGGATGATTTAGTTTCTGAAGGACTATTGGCAAAAAATCTATTTTATAATGATGGAGAGTATGAAGAAGGTATCTATTTTGCATACGAAAGGTTTGAAGATCATTTAAAAGTTAAGTTTTTGTTTGATATCTACTTAGACAAACAAAATCCAAAAGACTCTTTTGAAAAAGAACCACTAAAAGATTATGTTGATATTGACAATATTTATCTTTATAGGGGTATTGTTGATGCCATGAGTATACAGCTTCCTGAATACTGTGATGTTGAACTTATAGATATGGCTTCTCAAAATGAATTTTTAATAGATAGTTTTTTTGATAGTTTTCATTGGAGAAAAGCTGAAAGTATAACAGAAACTACTACAAATTTCATTTTAAAAAATATTACTGGAAATTTTCAAGAGGATATTTTTAAAGTCATTTTTTCAAATAGTTCAAACCCTAAACATCCACTTAATGCACTATTTTTACATGAATATTTAGCTCCATTTAGCATGAGAGATAGAGATGTATTTTTTATAGGTATTTTAAATAGTATTTATATAAATGAAGAGGTTAATTCTATCAAAAGGTTGATTGATTGGGCTTGGTCATATGAAGATAAGAGTTATATATCTGATGTATCTTTGCTGTTAACAGCTATAACACTTTCTTGGTTTTTAACTACTTCTAATAGACGATTAAGAGATTATTCAACAAAGGCTTTGGTCTCTATTTTGCAAGGTAGGATTTTTATTCTTTTAGAGCTTTTGAAAAAATTTGAAGATATTGATGAGCTATACATATATGAGAGATTATTTGCAGTAGCTTATGGTGTTGTAGTTAGAATGGAAGATAACAGAGGTTTAAAAGAATTAGGAGAGTATATCTATAAAACTATTTTTGATACAGATGAAGTTATCCTTCATATTTTACTTAGAGACTATGCAAAAAATACGATAGATTATATTAGGTATGTAGGTATTGATTTGGATATCGAGATACAAAAAATTGAACCACCATATGAGAGTTATTTCCCAAAAATAGAAGAATTGCCAACTAATAATGAGATAGATAAATATGAGGATAATTATGGAAATCAAGCAGATATAATATATTCGATGATAACAGAGTATGGTACTGAAGGAATGGGAGGTTATGGAGACTTCGGTAGATATGTGTTTGGAAGTAGTTTAAATGATTTTGAATGTAAAAAAGATGAACAATTACTAAGTAACTATGTGACTAAAAAAATATTTGAAGAGTATGGTTATGATGGGAAGTTTTTTGATAAATCAGAAAAGTTAATAAGTCATTATAGTAGACGGAATTATGATAGATATAGTCATAAAATTGAAAGAATTGGTAAAAAATATCAGTGGATAGCTATGTATAATACTTTAGCAAGTGTAACTGATAACTTTAAAATGTATGATTCTAGTACATGGGGAGAAGATAAAAAAGAGCTTCAATATCAAGGTTCTTTTGAACCATATGTTAGAGATATTGACCCAACAGTTTTATTAAAAAGTACACAAGTTGTTAGATATGATAATACCGAACAAAACTTTTATTGGAATCCAAAGTTAGAATTTCAATGGAAAATGGAAAATAGAGCTTGGATAGAAGAAACTGATGATTTACCTAGTCCAAAAAACAATATAGAGTTTATAGATGAAAACAATCAATCTTGGATAACTTTAACTTCTTTTCCTGAATGGAAAGAGCCTTTGAAAAAAGGTTATGATAGGTCTAAAACAAGTTATAAAAGTTTGTGGTATCAGCTAAGAAGTTATTTAATACCTAAAAAAGATCTATTTATATTTATAGAGTGGGCAGATAAGAAAAACTTTTATGGTCTTGATATGCCTAAAGAAAAAGGTCATTACCAAATGTTTAATCGAGAACACTATTGGTCAGAAGCATATGAGTTTTTTAAAAATCCATATTATGGAGGATATCAACAATGGACTGCTGTGGAGAGAGGTTATCCTTATAAAGTGGCATTAACAACAGATAAGTATTATTGGGAATCAGAATTTGATTATTCAAAAGAAGATAGTTTAAATATTTTAAAACCATCACAAATAGTTTTTGAAGGTTTAAAAATGAAGTATTCCCATAGAGATGGAGAATATAGAGATGAAAATAATAGTATTGTATGTTTTGAAGCAAGTGTTTATAATGAATCTCATCAATGTTTATTAGTTAAAAAAGAAGAATTATTAAAATTTTTAGATGAAAATGATTTGACCTTGGTTTGGACAATTATTGGAGAAAAACAGATTATTACACATCGACATAGTTATGAAGATTTTATTGGTTTGTTGCAAATTAGTGGGATAGTGAACATGGATGAAAATAACCAGTTTAACACAAAATTAAATATTAAGCTAATGGATAGTGATCGAAAAGAGAGTTATAAAAAAATCACTATAAATGATAATAACTTATGAATATTAAAATCCTAAACATCCACTTAAACCACCCAACACAAAAAATAAAACTAGGAACTCTAGCCACAATAAACAATAAAATCTACTTTGAATACTCAAAAGAGTTCCTAAAAGCAAACATTGAAATATCCCCATACAAACTCCCTCTAAAAGCTGGAGTTCAAGAGTGCAAAGACTCACCTTATGACAATCTGTTTGGTGTTTTTGCAGATTCTCTTCCCGATGGTTGGGGTAGGCTTCTTATGGATAGACATCTGTTGTCTTTGGGAGTAAATCCAAACTCTTTAACTCCACTTGATAGGCTCTCTTATGTTGGTAAATATGGTATGGGTGCTTTGAGTTATGAGCCTTGTCATAAAAGAGGGGAGTTTGGTTTTGATGATATTGTGCTTGATGATTTGGCAAAAAGTTCTGCTGATATATTGGAAGGTAGTAGTGAAGAGTTGATAGATGAGTTATTGCTTTTGAGTGGTTCATCGGCTGGGGCTAGACCAAAAGTGATGGTTGGGATGAGTGAAGACAAAAAGAGCATCATCTCTGGTCAGCAGAGTTTGAAAAGTGGGTTTTCTCACTGGATGGTCAAGTTTGCATCTTCAAGTGATCCAAAAGATGTTGGGGCTATTGAGTATGTTTATGCACAGTTAGCAAAAGATGCTGGTTTAGAAGTTCCTGAAGTTTCTCTTTTGGAGAGTAAAAAAGGAAGATATTTTGCTACAAAAAGGTTTGATAGAGTAGGGGATGATAGGATTCATATGCACTCTGTTGCTGGGTTGACTCATAGTGATTTTA
>JAMONX010000145.1 GCA_027066435.1 Campylobacterales bacterium | reverse complement strand
GCACCGTATGTTTTTCTTTTTGTACTCATCTTTTATCCCTTCTTTTATATTTATATTTATATTTATATTTTAACATCTTGGAATAAAAATACTGGTTTTATTGGTTTGACTTTTGGGGTGCATTATAATTAACAGCTAGTCGCTGCACCTCTTCTTTCTTTTTATTGTTCCCTGTTTTAAACATATCTGCTCCTTTTAATGTCTAAAATAGACTTTAAAGTCCAAGATGGTATCTTGAGTAATTAAAGTCTTTTTCGGCACTATAAAGTGCTCCAAACCAATCAGATAAAGATGGTTTATTTAAGAGCAAAAACATACAATCTACTTCTCCCCACCCCCTCTAAAAAAAGAGGGGGAAGGCTGTCTTGTTTAAAATAATAAGACAGCCAGGAAGCGGCAGATTGTACAGTAAAAAATAGTGATTTTTTAAAGAAATCACACGAAAACTTTCATAAACTGGGACTACAGGTGTAGTCGTTCGCTGGGGCTTCCTGGGGAGTATTTATGTCGTTTGGTTAGAGTTGCTACTTATAGAATAAGTAGCGTAGGGACATAATAATATAGTTGTGTATACTCTTGCAAATTTGTAAGTCAAATTCGTAATAATAAAACATAAAAACACCTTGTTTGAAGATATACTTATAAAGTATATGTGGTTGTTATAGGAAGAATATTAAAAATATACACATATATCAAAAAAGTTTTAAATTGTTAGTTTGGGAGGAGTTTGAGATAGTTTTGAGTCTTTTGAGATAGTTTATTTCTGATGAAATGCCAGATTTTTTTAGTTCTAGCCCCATAAATGGGGCATCCTAAAAAAAGTACAAGCCCGCTTCGCTCTTGCGCTTGTCTCTCTACTCCTTTTGAGATAGAGAGACAAGCGCAGTCAACCAACAAATTGAGCTTTTATAAATGATGTACTCTTCTTAATCTTACTTCAAATCATTATGAACGAAACTAAGCAACATTTACATCTGAATTTTCTATGTTCTCAAAATACAAATCGGATGTTTTACATGTTATACACTCTTTAAAAAATGTCTGTTTTTCTTTTCTAAGCTTTGGTTTACACTCAGAACTTTTACAGATTAGTTTGATGGAAGTATTAGCATGACACTCTTTACATTTGAAGTAGTATCCATACTTTCCATAGGTTATCTCTATAGCTGTAGAGTGGCATCTTTTACATTGTTTTGTTTCATCATTTTGCTTGGTTAATTGTTGTGTTTGAGGCATCTTTTTTGTATATGTTTTTTCTTGATTCTTGATGGGTTTTGTCTGATGTGAATGGAGTAGAAAGTCTGCTACCTTGTTTAGTGTTTCTTTTGTAAATTGGTAGTTCACTTTAAGAGATAATGTTAAAACTTTATTGTTCTCTTTTTCATAATTCTCTATACTGTTTTTTATCTGATTCGTGATTTGGTCAGCTTTAAATACAGTATCAATATTTGTCTTATTGGTTCTCTCTATAATCCCACTATCTGAGATTGCTATCATCGTATCAAATTTAAAATCTTTGAGAGAGGTTTTAAAGATAAGTCTTTTTTTCAAAAGTTCATCAGAGGATTTTTCTAAAAATTCTTTTAAAAAATCTGCTTGTCTTTGTGCTTGTTGGACAGGAGAAGGCATACCTTTTGTGTTGCCTTTATAGTAGCGACTCCATTCTTGGTATTCATTTACTATAATTTTAGAAGTGACACTTTTTGACTCGATGATGATAAACCCAAACTTGTGTACTACGAGATGGTCTATCTGTGCGACATCATCATCCATAACTAATCTTAAATCATTGATGATATAAACATCGTCACTGTTTTGGAAGGCTCTTTTGAGATAAAAAGCCATCTGCTTTTCTGCCTCTGCACCATACTTTTTCATGGTAGAGGTGAGTGGTTTTTTATCTATCTCTTTTAGTATCATCAGGCACCTTTATACACAATATTTATATATGTATATCGGCAGAAATATTATTTAAGATATGGGAAAAGGGGAGGTGATCAACCTCCCCTTATAGTAAGTACAATAAAAAAGAAAAATATGTGAAAAGTGTTTAAAAGTTTGTACTATTTGACAACTTCTATAAGCCCTGTTGCACTGTTATATTTTATAACAGCCAAAACTCGATTAGCATTCTTACTACTAAAAAATGTAATATTGTTATCCAATCCAAAGTTTGTAGAATAATTCCCAGGCACAGAAACTTTTATATTTTTATCTGCTGGTAAACAGTCAGAGCTAACATAGTTACTAGAGAAAGGGGTAACCTTACATTCAAATTCATCGACACGTTTTCCATCTACATATGTTTGTATTTTCCATTGTGTCTTGCGATAGCTTCCTGCAACATCTGCATAGTATTTACACATTAAATCACTATCTGAGTGATTTTCAAATTTGAATTTGAAACCGTCATCTATTGGTGTTACTGTTAAATAATCTAGTTTTACACCTGTTTTAGCATCTACTTTTTCAGTAGTTTTTTTTCCAGTATCGGGGTCAATACTTGTTGTCGTGCTATCACCACTTCCGCATCCTATCATGATACTTGAAAGTACACCTACTGCCATAAATGAAAGAATTTTTTTCTTCATCTTTATCTCCTTAAGTTTTTATCATATGTTACATACAACATATGTAATCAGTATACGCCATAGAAGCTTAAATGATACATATATCATTGTAATAAAATATGACACTAGTATCATTACGGTATGAATATAAATGAACTGATTGAATCACCAGAAAAAATTCATGATATTGTTTCTGGGAATGTTAAAAGAGTTAGAAAAGAGAAAAATATTTCTCAACTAGATCTTGGAGAAGACATCGGATTAAGCGGAAATGCATACATAGCAAGAGCGGAAAATAGAGTCAAAGGACACCATTTCAATGTCGAACATCTAATCAAAATCGCTAAGGTGCTCGATGTAGAAATAGGTGAATTTTTCAAAGGGCTTTAAAAAACCACCAGTTTCTTTCTCTTTCTTATGCAACAGCATCGATAGCATCTGCATAGACAAATCCCACTTTTTGATTTACAAATAAAAGGGAATTTCCCATCTTTGATAGGTATTTACCGATTTGTAGTGGAGTAATATTTTCTCCATTTTGTTTAAATCTTGCGATGATTTCTCTTTGGGTTGGATGTTGCAGATATGGTGCTTCTGATAAATACAATACTTTACCCCTCTCTTCTGCCATTTGTATAGAGATTTTTTTGATTTTTTCGAATAATGATGCTTGTAGTGGTTCATCAATATCTTTTATATGAAACCGAAACTCATTAGTATTTGAGGGAGCATTTTTATAAATAGAAGGTTCTTGAGAGTGTTTATCAACAACGATGGCATCCTCTTTTTGATAACTTTTTAGCCTGATGACTTGCCTCGTGTTTCTTTGGACTTCTAAAGTGCCGTTTACATTTGGGTTGGATTTTATAATCATAAACAGCATAAATGCAAGTAATCCATCAATCACCTCTCCTCTTACCGCAACGATTAATCCTATATGTTTATATTTTTCAACGACTTGAGTGTTCTTTTGCGACTCATTTTTATAGTGAGATATCAACTCTTCTGTTGCATCGTCAGCCTTTTGCATCTCTTTTTCTCTTAGTCTATTTGCTACAACAATTCTATTGTTTACCTTCTCCTCGGCTTTTTGTATTTTCCAATCTATTTTGGCGATACTTTGTGCCCATTTATTCTCTATCTTTGCGATAAGTTGGGCAGTCTCCACTCTTTTTCTAGCTATAAGTGTTCTGTAAGCATGTGGATCTCTTCCATTTACATAAGCATCTGAGGATTGTTGAATAGCATCTATCTCTTTTTGTTTGGCTCTTTGCATATCTGCACGAGATAACATCAAAACTTTGACCGCTTGATTTCCTATAGATTGATTGTTACTTGTAGTTGAAAGTCTTGCATGGTTTTCTATCTTTTTCTCTTTTAGTTTAAAAACTACACTCTGCTCTAACTCCTGACTCATATACCTAAGAGAGAAGTCAGCAATTTTTTGCACACCTTTTGCATTGACAAGTATGAGAACAGCCACGATAACAAGAGTTGCACCTACTTGCCAAAACCTGTTGCTTCCGCTTGAGAAAATAGCACCTTTAATAGTCGCAATCTTTGCCTCCTCTCCATAAAATGCAAGATAAGCACCAAAAACAAGCGATAGCCCCAAAGCTATATAGTAGATATCAACACCATATATGGGGTTTATATCAAAGTCCCTTACAAATTCTGCCACAATAAATGCTATTGCTATAGTAGTAATCCCTATAAACAAATACCCTATGAACTCTCTAAATCTATTAAAGAGATAGACACTCATGTCTCCTACGCTGTTTATAGATTCATTCATCTCATCGACAAACTTATCCATTTTTTCATATTTTTCAATATTCATAATTTTTCCTTTTCCTTTATTTTAATAGAAAATAATCAGTTAGATTTAATTCTATAATGAATATATCGTATGGAAACTTAAAAACTTTAATGATTTTTAATAAAATAGACTAAAATCTGATAAAAAGGCTATTTAAAGAGTATTGTTAAGCGATATACTATCTATAAATGTGATATTAAATACATATTATATATTCATAAGTGATATTATTATGCGATACCAACTGATATAGCCCCTATATCAGTTGGTATCGCATAATAATATCATATCGAGGGATTTGGTAAGGGATATAACAATGTATCACTTACCAAAAAAGTGATATGATAGTGCCACTAGATAGATGGGATTAAATATGACAAAAGAAGAAAAAGCGATACTAAAAAAAGCACTCATGGCAGAAGATGGAGGAGGGTATCCTCAAAAAACCTCAGAAAATATCATATATGGAAATCATTTCATGAATGTTTTAAAAAAAGCTTTGGATATGGAAGAGAACTATGGTATCGCTGCTAGTGTTTGGGTAAAGTTATATAAGAAAAAGTCTTAATGATTTTTTATATACACTAAAACAGCTTTCCTTACTAAACTAGCGATGGTCATATCTTTATCCAATATGAACTCTTCAAATTCTTCAAACTCACTTTTGGTTAAATAGCCAGAAATCTTTTTATCTTTTTTTTCTACATTTTTAATGGGTCGTCCCATCTTTGTAATAGTGGATTTTGTAGTAGTGTTTGATACTTCTTGATATGATTTTATCTTTTCTAGTATCTTCAGATAAGCACCATAAAACTCACTATCGAGATGATAGTGACTATTAGGGTCTTTATGTAAATCCGAGATAAACTTTCCTCTATTTTTAGACTCTCTCATGGATTCGCTCTCTTTTATATAAAAAAGATCTTTTTGTGGGAGAGGGTGTAGTAGATTTTTATACTTGTTATAAACACTATGATTAAAATTATTGACGATTATCATGATAGGTGCATAGTGCTCTAGCTGTTTTATAGATTTGAGTGTTTCTTTTATGTTTTCCTCATCTATCCTTGTTGGTATCATGATAAGATCGCAAGATTGTAATATCTTTAGACTTTTTGTGGTGAGGGTACTGTCTAAATCATATATATTGTTATGATGTTTCATCGTGGGATCATCGGGATGAGATAGTATAAAGTCTAGATCATATGCTAGATTGTAGGTGAGGGTGCTTGTCCCAGAGCCACCATTTGGACTATATAGTGCGATGTTCATAGTTGTATTTCCTTTTTATGCTGATTATACAGCGTCATGAAAATTTTACAAACCGTTTTTTTAATGAAATATAATTTATGGACTTTTTTAGACTATTTAAGTCTTGGATGGTCTAAAATATGACTTTATTCAGTATATTAAGAATTAAACCATTCATAAATATAAACTTGTTAAAGATAGAAGTATAATGCCCTAAATATGTTTGAATATATCTTGATATGGTGCAATGTATTTTAGATAGATTTTGATATACTTTATTTAATCTTAAAATTTTAGGGAAGATAATGAAAATTATATCAAAGAATTCACAACTTTTGGATGAAATTTATAATGACTTAAATCGAAAAAATATAGAGTCTGAAAAAGGTACAAAAAAGATAGATGGAGCAATGGGAGATGTAACAGTATTCATCGCACTTTCAGCATTAGGTATGCAAACTATAGATGTGTTTATAAACTATTTATCTTATCGTCAAAGTCAAAAAAATAACTTTGTTCATTTTAAATATAAAGAAGAATATAATGGGGGAATAGAGGTTAAATTAGAAAATTTAACAAAAGATGAAGTTATTGCAAAAAAAGAGCAACTTAGAGATGATATAAATAACAATAAACTTGATTACATAAATGTAGGTTAATATAAAATGAAAGTTGCTTTTATCTTAAGTGGTTTACCTGATGGATTGAACCATTTAGATAAGAATCGTGAAAAAGTCGCAACTAAACTAAAAGAATACGGTTGGGAAGTTAAACCTTTTATATTTTCTAACTTGACAACATTAAATACATACATTGAAGAAATTAAAGATAAAGAAATAGAAGATTTTATATTTTTCTATACAGGACATGGGGATACCTCAAATGTAGACAATGTTTTAACATTAAGACTACATGATAATACTACTGTTGATATTAACAGTTTAAATAGAGATTACTTTTCAAAACTAAAGTTTAAAAGAATATCTATAATTTTAGATGCTTGTTATAGTGGAAATTTTAATGAGCAAAAAATTCGTGACAGTATGGAATATCTTTGTTCGTCTGATTTTGATGAAGAGAGCTTTGAATGTGAGACTTTGGAACAAAGTTACTTTTCATACTATTTTTGTGAAGCCATTGATGAAAATAGTGGCACAATAACTCTTGAAAATATTAATGAGTATATTCAAAAAGAGGTAGAAATACAAAGTTCTAAACATATATCTTTTAATAGTAAAATGATTATTGCCGATAAAATTTTACAAGAAGCAAAAGATAATATCTTATCAGAATACCAACCTATTATAACCTACACAGACAATAAAAACATACCTATCAATACACTTTTAAGTAGTGCTAAAAAATACTTAAAACCTAAAATGTACGATGCTGTTTCTACGCATCAAACTATTCAACGTCTAATTCCCCACCTTGCAGATACAGG
This sequence comes from Campylobacterales bacterium, assembly GCA_027066435.1. Taxonomy (GTDB): domain Bacteria; phylum Campylobacterota; class Campylobacteria; order Campylobacterales; family QNZT01; genus SZUA-1433. Next base: position 15,928 of record JAMONX010000145.1, on the reverse strand, counting down.
TGTTCTATATTGTGTTATACAAGATGTTTTTCAAAATGATGATCAAGAAGTAAATCAGTGGCTAGAACAAAAGAGACGAAGTTGCGAAGAGGTTCAATCTTCTGGAGAGCCCCGCGTAGTAATAATTTTTACATCAAAAAATGATGCTAAAAAGTATGATGTGAACTTTATATCAGTTAACCTACCAAACACATCTAATGAAAATGATACTTATGACCTAGCAGATGAGGATTCAAAAAATGATTTTATTAGAAAGATGATGAGTTATATTAAATTTAACCCTATGGTTGATTTGGTTTTGCCGATTGAATTAATGAACGAAGCTATGAATTTATGGGAAATTGAATTTAACAAATCACTTAGTACGCTATCTAAACTCAATATAAGACATGATATTAGGTATTTTTGTGAAAGTGACATTAGAGAATTTATCATGAAAGACTGGGAAACAGTACTAGAAAAAATAGAAGATAATAATCTCTTGTTCCCTATAAATGTTCAAAATGATATACGAAGCATTGGAAACAGTATGCCAAATTGTGGAGTATGTGCAAATACTGAATTAAGTGAGAAACACTTTAAATTTTTATTGGATAGTGAAATGGGTTATATAATGCTCTGGCTTACAGAAACATGTGATGAAGATTTAATGGAACTAAGTTCAAATATTGAAGAACTTCAAAATAAATACTATGCTTTAAATAATAAGCCAATCAACCTAATGTATGATGACCCAAATTCATATTATTACCCAGCAAAAGGAGAAGAGAGATGAAAAATAGTTTACTACAAAATGGTGAAAAATCATATGATAATATTACAAAGCTTTTAGAAGATATTCCTACACCACCATGGAGGAGTTACCAAAAAAGTAATGAAATTATTACTTATATACCAAACAGTAATGAATTAGAAATAATAAAAGCAGCTATCTATCTAAGGCGACCTGTTTTAGTAACTGGTAAGCCAGGTCTTGGTAAAACTGCATTGGCTAAAGCTATAGTAAAGGCTTTAGAGTTAGATGATTTGTTGCATTGGCAAATTACAACAGAGACAACACTACAAGATGGTCTTTACTCTTACGATGCCCTTGGTCGGTTGCAAGAGATACAGCTTGCTGAAAAGGATGACGAGATAGATACAAAAATAGAGTCTTATCTTAAACTTCAAGCATTAGGAACTGCTTTTGCCTCTGAAGATAAGCCCAAAGTATTACTCATAGATGAATTGGATAAAAGTGATGTAGATTTACCAAACAACCTACTTCATATTTTTGAAGAGGGCTATTTTGAGATACCTGAACTTAAACGTCTTAAAGGTAGTGAGGAAAAAGAAATAGAGACTTTAGATAATAAACAAGTAAAGATAGAGAATGGCAAAGTAGAATGTACTTATTTCCCTATTGTTATTATGACTTCAAATGGGGAACGGGATTTTCCTGCGGCGTTTAAAAGAAGATGTTTACAGATAGAGTTACATAGCCCAGATAAAGAGGAATTAATAGAAATAGTAAAATCAAATTTGGGAATCGATTTAGATAGTGATGATAATCTTCTAGAACTCTTTATTAAGGAAAGAGAAAGTGCAAATGAAAATATCGCTACTGACCAACTTTTAAATGCTATTTACTTAAGAGCAAAGGGCTTGATATCAGAGAAAGAACTTGATACTTTAAAATCAAACCCTCTTCTTAAAACTATTTTTAAACCGTTGGTTGACTAAAGGCTATTTGTGGTTGGTTTAGATGTAAATACTTTTTTAAATTTATCTGAGTTAGAAAATTTGGATGCCATAGAGTTGTGCGATATTTTATGGCTTTCTAAATATATGAAAACAGATAAAAACTATTATGTTGAAAAAGAAGCTACAAATAGTGAAGCTATAAGTGAAAAGATTCCATCAAAAAACAAAAAAAAAGTCATAGTACAAGAACCAACTAAAGAAACTACAAAAACAAAACCATCTATTATAACAATAGAAGAGGATAAAGATATAGGATTATCTACAAGCAGTAATGATAACATGGGGGAATCTTCATATTATGTTCCACATAAAGGTTATTTTGAAGATTCAAATAAGCTTACTCACTATTTACGTGGCTTCAATAAGAAAGTTACTTCGAAAAGAAAAAGAACGATTAATGAAGCTAAAACAGTTGACTATATAGCCAATACACATGTAACAAAAGTTTTTTTTCAGCCTAAAAAAGTTAAAAAGTATGAACTTTACTTAACTATAGATATTAGCGATTCTATGAGACTATGGGAAGAGATGATAATCACCTATAGTCAGTTATTAACTAATAGTGGAGTTTTTAGATCAGTTAAAAAAATCTATATAGATGCAGATAATAAAGAGACTATTTTTTATAGAGATAAACATAAGCTAAATAGGTTTTCTATTAATGAGGTTAATAATTTCCATAACAATAAACTCTTTTTTGTTTTAAGTGATATGGAATCAAAGGCATGGAAAGAGGGAAATGCTTTTGATGTTTTTTCTAACCTTTTTAAAAAAGTATCACTTTTTATGGTACATATGTTGCCATATAGACTATGGAAAAGTACAGCTTTAAATAGAGCAAGCCTTGCTAAGTTAAAAACAAAAGAAGACTATCCTATCAATGGAGACTACATTAGCGAACTAGACCATATGTTAAAGAGACTAAACGATACCAATAGAAGAGATGTCAAGTTACCTATTGCTTTATTTGAATTGGAGTCATTAAAGGTTATGGGCTATGCACTACAAACAAAATATGACAATACTATAGATGGAGCAGTAATTAATCTCAATCATAGAGTGGAAGCTAAAGAAAATAAGAAAGTAAATACCTCAGTAACAATAGATAGCTTTTTTGCAAATGCATCAAGAGAAGCTCAAAAACTTATGATAAGTCTTGCTGCTGTTCCTTTAAATATACCTATTATGCGTATGATACAAGAAAAAGTAATCAAAGATACAAAAAACATATATTTAGCAGAGGTGTTAAATTCAAAACTATTAGTAAAAAATGGAGATTTTTTTAAGTTTATAAATACTGAGATACATGATGAACTCTATAAGTTGCTTGGTAGGGAAGCTGCGTTGGAGATAGCTTATAAAAATTCGGACTATATTCAAGAAAATTTAAATGCCAAGTTTGGGTTTAAGGCTCTCTTAGCTGGCGAAGTTGATTTAGAAGAGATGGACTTTTCTACAAACGAAAAAATATTTGCTAGTATTTCTTGTAAAATATTAAAAAGTTTAGGTGTTGAGTATGTCAAGAAATCTGGTTGTAAAGGTACTAAAAAGATAGAAGCTATTATTCCAATTTCTAAACGATTTATGATGGGCTCAATTGATAGTAAAAGTGCACAACCAATCCATGAAGTTGTATTTAACTATGATTTTTTAGTTAGTCGATATCCTGTAACAGTAGGTGAATTTAGAGAATTTGTTGAAGATGTAGAATATATAACTGATGCAGAAAAATATGGAGGAGCATTTGTATATAATAATTTTGAATGGAAAAAAGAAAAAGATGCTTATTGGGACAATCCATATTTTGATCAGTCAAATCAACATCCTGTAGTATGTATTACATGGAATGATGCAGATGCATATTGTCATTGGTTAAGTGAAAAAAGGGGAGAAGAATATAGATTGCCAACAGAGGCAGAATGGGAGTTTGTTTGTAGGGCTGGTTCATCAGGGGAATGGTATTTTGGTAATAATGAATTAGATTTAGTAAATCATGGATGGTATGATGAAAATAGTGAATACAAAACGCATCCTGTAGGAGAAAAAATAAAGAACCCTTGGGATTTATATGATATGTATGGAAATATATGGGAATGGTGTGAAGATGATTATTCAAAAAGTTATGATAACGTACCCGTAGATGGTAGTGCATTTTATGGAAAAGTTAATCAAAAAATATTAAGAGGTGGTTCTTGGTTGTATGGAGCAAGTGATAACACTTCTTATAGTAGGGGCAAACATAACCTTATGTCAAATTTTAGTAATTTTGGATTTCGTCTTACTATGACGATTGAGAAAAGAACAAATATAATAAAAAATAGTAATAGTTTCAATTTATTAATGAGAATATTTTTAAATTCTCTTTCTATAGACACTATAAAAATACCTAACAAAAATTATGAAATAGGTAAATACCCTATAACTATAGCAGAATATATGCACTTTGCTAGAGATACAAATAGTCATTATCCTGAATGGATAGAAGACGATACTAAATATAAAAATATGAATTTAAGTGATAATGCACCGATTATCGGGGTTAGTTGGTATGATGCTGTGGCTTATTGCGAATGGTTGAGTGCGATGACAGGGAAGAAATATAGATTGCCTAGAACTGAAGAAGAATGGATTTATGCTGTGAATCAAGATGAAGAAGGAATAGACAGTTTTGGAAATACTGTAAGCAATGCTGATGATTATGCGTGGTTTTATGATAATAGTGGTGGCAGTACACATATCGTAGGAGAAAAACAAGCATACTCTTTATATATATATGACATGTATGGAAATGTAAGAGAATGGACGGAAGATTCTGAAGATAATACAAGAGCAGGAGTATGTGGTGGTTCGTGGAGTATGTCAAAATATGATTGGCATTTTGATAACTTCGAAAAGACTAAGAGGGATAATGACTTGGGATTCCGCATTATTTTAGAAATTGAAGAACAGAAAAAAATTCAAAAAGAGGCTAATCCTAATAGAAAACTAGAAAAAAAAATTATAGTTCCAAAACAATTAACTAAAATTTTAGGAAGTAATATTGATTTTACAGTTGGTAGAAAAAAAGAAGTAGAAAGTATTGATTCTTTACTGTTACAAAATAATAAAATATTAATTTCTGGTACGGGTGGTATTGGTAAAACAACACTGGTTTCAATGTATTTAAAAAAAGTACAAAATAATTATAATTATGTGGCTTATATTCGTATAGAAGCAGATTTTAAACAGTCAATAGTAAGTGCATTTGAAAATTCATTAAATATTAATGAAAATACACTTGATAATATGTATGATATTGTAATTAATAAGTTAGATAGATTAAAAGGTAAAAAATTAATTGTTATAGATGATATAGTTAATATTGATGACTCAAAAATATTAAATGAATTTCTTAATACATTAGACACATGGAAAATTATCTTGGTCTCAAGAGATACTTCTTCTTCTATTGATACGAGTATGTCACATATTGTCATAGATAAATTAGCGTATAAAGAAGCTAAGGCATTATTAAAATCTAAAGTTAAAAAAGATATTTCTGAAGATAAACTAGAAGTAATATTAAAGTCTTTAGATTATTCGCCATTATTAATAAATAAAGTGGCGGCATTAATAGATAATGATAATGTATCCACTGATCAAATATTAAATATGTTGGGAGCTAATAAACCTGTAGGAAAAGAAGACATAGTGATTGATGATAATATTACAAAAATAAAAGATTGGTTCTTATATAATTATAAAAATCCAAATGCTTTTCCTGCAACTTTTCCTATCAAATTCGGAAAGAATGATCTCCAAAATTTTGATGCAGTTAAAAATACAATACTATCTCAATTTGAAACACAATACGATACAGATATCATAGATAAAGCAATTAATGACATTAGAGAAGAATATGGAGATATTGCATGGGAAAAGAAATCAGTTTTACGTGTAGAAACTAAAGATGGCAATATTAGGCATTTAGATGGTGATTCATATAAGGAATATGTAGGCCCTATTCTAAATACAAAAATTCATGTACCTGCTAATGGCAAAGTGTATGAATTTGAAGTAAATGATGAATATTATGATATTGAAATACATAAGATATCAGAACAAACAATAAATGAATCTCAAGCTACACGAGAAATGGTAACTGCTACAGGTGCTACACATCAAGGTACTATCAAATTTAAAGATAATATGCACGGCAGTATAGAAGAATTAAATAAATTAATTGATGAACAGTTCAATAAGAAATATGGATTAGCCTTTTATTCGATAATAGATGATGAGGAAACTAAAAAAGACTATATTGATCTTGTAAAGACAGAATCAGAGATGGAAGGATGGTTCTCTAAAAACTATGATGACCCTGCAAACTTTTTACCATATGATTCACAAGAAGGTGGCTTCCAATATCTATATGGCGGACCTTATGAGTTAGATGAACTATTATATGAAGAGTTTGGGGAGAGATATCCTGATCAATACATTAAGAAAGTTATTGAAGGATTAGAACATCAATATGGTGATGTAGGATGGGCAAAAAAACCTGATGAGAATGAAGGATATGTTGAATCAGATGATCCTTATGACCCAAAGATAAGAGAACAAGAAATAAAAAAAATGGAAGCTGATGCTTTAGAGAAAGCTATTGAGGATAGAGAAAAAGAATTAGCTAAAATTCAATCTTCAAATGAAATGATTAAATCACAAATTAATGGTGACTTTAATGGCTGGGAAGGTGAAACTATTATAAAACTTATGAATGGTGAACTATGGCAACAATCAGAGTATTATTACTCTTATCACTATGCTTTTATGCCTAAAGTGACTATTATTAATTCTCCAACTGGATATAAAATGAAAGTTGATGGTATTGATAAAGAAGTAGCCGTAAAGAAGCTTGAAAATACTATACAGACTAACATACAAGGGTCTTTTAATGGTTGGGATGGGGATACTATAGTTGAACTTACCAATGGAGAAAAATGGAAACAATCATCATATTTATATAGTTATTCGTATGCTTATAATCCTGAAGTAATAATCTATGAATCAGATTATGGATTTAAAATGAAAGTAGATGGAAATGATGAAGTTGTAGATGTTATGAGAGTGCAATAAATTAGACTAAGAACAAAGAAATAATACAATTGACACCCAGATAATGTCAGCGACTTTACTTTAGGTGTAAAACTACGAGAGATATTTTGGGTCAAGACAGGTGAAAATGTTGGGTATGAACAAAATGAAAAAGGAAAAAACTTTGCTAGACCTAGAATCTCTATGATCTATTTTTCTGAGAATTTACTCTTTCGCATATCTTCTCCTGATTTATTTTGCCAGAATTATTACATTTTAGCTTGTACAACTTTAGGGGATGCTTACACACTTACAGTAATAATTATATCTGAAAGTGACTATTTATGGATTAAGTTTAGTAATTTCTAAATATCCTCTAAAGAAGTCAAATCCTCAACTCCTGCCATATCGGCTAACATTTTAGTGTAAATAACAAGTACTTTTTGTAGTTCTTCTAACTCATTTCTAAAAGTATCACAAATTTTATCATTTTCAAATGCACCATTTATTGATTCCTTATGCCATTTGGCAGTAAAAGGTCGAATTACTTGGTTTAATACTACAATAGCAATTTTAGCAAATTCCTCTGCATCCCTACTATGTTTTTTAAGAACATCTCTTGTAATAGCAAATAGAGAAAATATTGAGTCTAATGCAGTTTTTTCATCTCCATGTTCTTTTGCTAGAGGTTGTGTTGCTATGCGTGTTAAAAGTTCTATATATAAATCCCAAGCAGCATTTTTATCTGCTTCTTGAGGACTCCAATCCATTTCTAAAAAAGGAGTTTTTATTCTAAGAGATGTCATATCCCAATTTTCTAACCATTTTTTCCATTTCATAATACTGTCTCCTTCTTTCTACTCAAAAGTGGGTTGAATTCCCCGACCTTTAGGTCATAATAAATATATTTATTATGACTTTATCATAGATAAATTAAAACTTATTGATAGCTTGATGCCTTGCGTCGAGCTAGTTCATTAAGGTTATTATAACACAAATTTATTTTGCTATAATATTACAATACAAATAGGGATATAAAATGCCATCTACTAAACACTATAAAGCATTCATAAGCTATTCACATGATAATGAAGAGTTCGGAGCATGGCTTCACGAGCAGTTAGAAAAATACAAAATCCCAAAGAAATTACGAGAAGATTATCCTCATCTACCTAAAACTCTCTATCCAATATTCCGAGATAAATATGAGCTAAATGCAGGGGATAATTTGGGTAATGCAGAGGATAACTTAGGTGAAGATATTTTAAATGCCCTTAAAAATTCTGATGCTCTCATAGTTATTTGCTCTATTAAATCAGCTAGTTCAAAGTGGGTAAATAAAGAGATTATAGATTTTAAGATTGAGCATGGAGAGGCGAGGATTTTCCCTATTATTGTCGATGGTGTACCATTTGCTAGAGAGAGTGAGAATCACGATGATAGTTTAGAGTGTTTTCCTGAGCCTCTAAAGTATGAGATTGACCTTGATGGAAAATTGACTAGCAAAAGAACTAATAAATTGGCTAGTGATTTTAATAAGAGTGAGGATGGGGAAGAGTTAGCTAAGTTGCAATTAATTGCTGGGGTTTTGGGTGTTCCTTTTGGGGAGTTTTATAAAAGAGATGTTATTTATAAAGAAGAAGAACTTATAAAAATAAAAAAACAAAAGGAAGACTTAGAAAAGGCTAAAAATGAAGCCAATGAACAATTAATTATATCTAAAAATAAAACTAAATTGCTTCAATCATTAACTAAAAAAACAATTCGTACTTTAATATATATTCGTAATGGAAAAATACTTTTTAATTATTTAAAAATGACACTTAATAGTGGAGATAGAGATATTTTTATAGAAATGTTAAAATCTTTAATAAAAGAAGCACAATCTATGGATGAAAATGAAAAAAGTTATTGGTTAAACAATAATAAGTTAAGATATATGGCAAATAAAGATTTATTCAAACTTACAGAATCATTGATTACAGAATCTGTTAAATTAACTACTTTAGAATATGATTATCAACATAAGATACTAAATTTAAATCAAAAGCATCTAAAAGAATGGAAAGACTTTTCAAAAGGATATTGTATAAATCAGAAAGATAAAAGTTCTTGTTTATCGGTAATAGAATCTGTATTAAAATTCCCTTTTGTATTGGACAAAGAAGAATCGATTATAGACTATTTTAAACTTTATAAAAGATTTGATAGCAAACCTAATGCCAAGTACTATAATCTATATGGTCAGTATTTACTTAAAAAAAATAGAAAGCAATGTGCAATAAAATTATTTAAAAAAGCAGTAAGTATGGAACAGGATAATATTGATTTTTTAACAAATTTAATTGATAATATAAATAATATTGAAAAAACTTTAACATTACAAAATAAAGTCATACATTTAAGAGAAAAAAAAATGAAAAATATAGATGAGAATTATTTTAAACATTTAAATAAAGAATTAGAAAATGAGGAAATTAATCTCATCAAAATAAAAAAAGTTGATATTTATATGGATATGTTTAATGATATAAATAAGTTATTTAGCATAGAAGCTCAAATTAATCCAGATAACCTTATTTTTAAGTCATATCTAAAATATTACTCTTTTATTAAGTATATGTTAAATGAAGATTTAGCTACTATAGACCCAAGAATAGCAACTGTATCTGATTCAAATTTAGAAAAAGAAGAAAGTAAAAAATCAACTATTGAAACTAATAGTAAAAAAAATCTAAAAACTTATATAAGTATAAATGAAAGTTTAATTGTTGCATACAGTAAACTTAAAATGTATAAAGAAGCCATAAAAAATAATAAAAAGATATTGACTATATCGTCAAATCTAAAAGTGATACAAAATAATTCTTGGATTGCTAGTAAATATCTTTCTTTATCATGGTACTATTTATTATCAGGAGAATATAAAGAAACAATTAAATATTGTAATAAGGCAATAGAAATTAATATTAGTGGAGCAATAGGGTATGAAGTCAATATGGCACATGCCTATTTATTATTAGGAGATTTTGAAAGTGCTAAAAATATATATTTGAAAAATATAGGGAACGAAGTGTTTTATTGGTTATTATGGGAAGAAGCAATAAAGGAAGATTTTGAAATACTTAAAAAAGAAAAAATATATAATAATGATTTTATAAAGATTGAAGAACTTATAAAAAATAAACTCATTATAAAGTAAGTGTTTTTTATCTTAAAAGTTCTAATTTTTTCAATATCTCTTTTTGATGGGGCATTCCATACACCTTTTAAAAAAAAGTATCCAAAAATTGAGGGAAAAATGGAAAACGATATTTTATACTCAATCATGGGATCAGTTGCCACCTTAAAAACTAAGGGAAGTAGTAAATAATTCTACTATTTCCCAACTTTAAGATAAAATCTAAAAAATCGACTTAATGGTAAAATGGGGGGGGGTATTCCATTGTGAAATAGGTGGAAACATTAGAGTGAGATGGGTGGAAAGGTGGGAGTGAAATTTACAATTATGTATTGAGCCAACTTGGATTTAGTATAAAGAGTGCAAATGTGGTGCATATAGACAATACTTATGTCAGAGGTAATAAACTAGATATAGAGGCTCTTTTTGCTATCGTAGATGTTACTCATGATGTGTTAGAGTTACAAGATGCTATCCCTCACAGACTACAAGAGTTTGAAGATGTTTTATCAGATAAAACAGATGAACCTGATATAGATATAGGAGCACATTGTAACAAGCCTTATGAATGTGATACAAAGGAGTATTGTTGGAGGGTTCAACGAGAGATTCCTGAGTATTCGGTATTTAGTATTTTTAACTTAGGAAGTAAAAAGCAAGTGGCTTTGTATGAGCAGGGTATTGTTGATATAAAAGATATACCTGATGATTTTGAGATGACAAACAAGCCGAAGCAGTATCAAACTACAAAGCAAAGAAGAGTTTTATAGACAAAGAGTCTATAAAGGCTTTTGTTGATACTTTGACATATCCTATATATCACTTAGACTTTGAAACATTTCAACAAGCTATACCTGAGTTTAAAGGGATTAGTCCATTTATGCAGATACCGTTTCAGTACTCTCTTCATATAGAACATGAAGATGGAAAGCTTGAACATCATGAGTTTTTGGCAGATGATAGCGTAGATCCAAGAGAAGAGTTAGCAAAAAAACTGTGTAACGATATACCAAGAGATGTTACCGTGCTTACTTACAATAAGCACTTTGAAAAAGGTGTTATAAAAAAACTTGCATCAGAGTATAAAGAGTATAGTTCACACCTACTTGCTATAAGTGACAATATCAAAGACTTGATGGCTCCTTTTCAGAAAAAACAGTATATTAGCCCTTCTATGATGGGTAGCTACTCTATAAAGTATGTATTACCTGCACTTGTCCCTGATATGAAAGATGCTTATGAAAGCTTGGAAGGTGTACAAAATGGAACAGATGCGATGAGTGCTTTTGCAACTCTTTCTTCTCTTGATACAGATGAAAAACAGAAGATGAGATCATCACTTTTGGAGTATTGTAAACTTGATACTTTGGCTATGGTGAAAATACTTGAAGAGTTGAAAAGGGTTGTAGATGATTGACTTGATATATCTTGTTTAGTTACAATCTGTTAAAATATAAAAAAAGCTAAAGGGTTGATTGGTCCCACCTAAAAGAAGGTGGGTCTGCCCGAAGGCTAATTACGAGCCTATTATACAGTAAAAATAAAAAAATCAATAGTTGAGATTATCTCATATAAAAGTTTAGATATTTTGTGTAAAAATGTAGCAAGTCTTTAATGTTCAATAAGTTATATATAGTCTTTAAGAAAACTACTCAAAATAAGCTATATTTACTGGCGGGATTTGGTATTTATCGCCATTTAAAATCTTCTTATTTATTTTTCTTTTCATACTTTTATACATTTAACATTTCAAAATGTAATACTTTTGTTTATTATGATTAAAAATTGCTATACTCATGAATAATGTTTATTATGGGAGAGTTATTTGGCTAAAAATCGTGATGATTTCACTGAAAAAACAAAAATAAAATTGAAAGACAATGTTGGAAGTCGATGTTCTAAACCAGATTGTCGTATACCTACTATAGCAAAATCAACTAATATTGGAAAAGCGGCACATATATATGCTGCATCACCAGGTGGACCTCGGTATAACTCTTCTATGACAGCAGAAGAAAGAAAATCTATAGATAATGGAATATGGTTATGTGCTAACCATGCTGATGAAATTGACAAGGATCCTGATAGATACCCTGTAGAATTACTACATAAATGGAAAAGTGAGGCAGAAGAGTCTGCTAGAAATGAGTTAGGTAAAAAACTTCCAAATGATAGTGATGCAATCAACATGGCTACTTCTGCATTGACAGGAAATCCTACGGAGTTTATACCTAATGCTATTTCCAATATACATCAAGCTACGGTAAAGTCATTAGAAAAGATTGACCCTGCATTCACATATAAAACAAGGCATGAGAAAGAGACAACAATTATAGAATGTTTTGCAAAAGAAGAAACTCCCTTTTCTATGATAATAAATGAAAACCATATTGGTGAGTTTAGAACTAAATATAAAAAACTTATTGAGGATGATAAAGATTTAAAAATAAGTGCCAATGCAATTATTATAGATGACTGGAAATTACTTAAAGAAATTGGTCCTAAAAATGATGCTAATATAATAATATCAAGAGAGCAAAAACCAGCTACTTTAAGGTTAAGACTATATCTTGAAGAAACAGAAAAAAATGATTTTTTTGATAATTTTCAGGGATTTATAACTGTTGGTAGTAAATCGATAATTTTTCAAGGTTATACATTTAATAAACTTCTTACTTTTCTTATGGAAGGTACAAAGATTAGCATGTCTCTATCTTTAAAAGAATGGGATGGATTGAATATACATTCTCTTCCCTATTTTAATAAAATATTTTCACTATTTTCAAAAATTTATGGAGAATGGAAAATATTTGTTTCGATGGATATTAGTGGTGATGAACTTATAAATGATAATGAGATGATATTACCTAACTCTAATTTTGTAAATCAAGTGTATTCATCTTTAAAATATATAGATAATTGTAGGAAAATTGCTAAAATTTTAGAAGTTGATATATTATTTACATCAGATATCGAATATACAGCTAAGGAGTTTAAAAATATAGAAAATGTGCTAAATATTTTGGAAGGCAAAGAGATACTTCATAAAAAAGATTTGAAAAATAATCCAATTATCAATATTCAAATAGGTAAAAATGGATTTGATAATTTTCAAGATTTTATAGATAGGGCTGAACCTAGTAGTTTGGAAATTAAGTTAGCAGGACAAGAGACAATCCAATTATTTAATAAAAATATAATCTTGCCTAGAAAAATTATTTGTTGCGATTCATTCTATCCAAAAATAGGTACTAATATAAATAAAATAAAAGATGGAGCTATGGTTAAAATAGAAGTAGTGCCAGAAGAAGATTTTAAATATTCAGAAAAATATAATATAGCTGTTGACACTTCGTGACAATTTCATAAAAATATGCTATAATTTTGTCACGAAATAAAAAAGGGGGATGAGATGCAAAAATATATTAAAGAAGTAGAACAACATATCAGTAAACTTCCTCTTGATTTACCCATGCCATTTTTAGAAGCAAAAGTAAAAGATATCTCAACAGATACACTTAGAAGGATTTTGCATCGTTTACATGATAAGGGAGTGGTAACTATCGTTAAAAGAGGATATTTTAAAAGGGTTGTTCCCTTTAGCGAACTTCTTTTTGTTTATGGTTCACTCAAGAAAGGTTTTGACAATCATCATCTACTTGATAGATACTCTAAAAGGGTTGGAAAAGCCATCACCGTTGGTAAGTTTGGTATGTATGAAGATAGTTTTGGAAACTACCCCTATCTTGTAGCTGAACCAAAGAAGCGTGTACATGGAGAGTTGTATCTTATATTGAGAGAAGAACTCATGGATAAGATTGATGAGTTTGAAGGTACACCTGATTTTTATGAGAGAAAAAAGATTCTTGTAAAGTCTCATAAAGGAACTAATAGAGCCTTTGTATATATCAGAATGGATGCTACTGTTCCAGAAAATCAACAGCCTTTAAAAGAGTGGAAAGATAACAGCGACTACAAAGTCAAACTGCTTGAAGAGTATCTTGAAAGCGTTGTGGAAGCTTGATGAAGTTTATAGAGAGTGGCACTACTAAAAGATATAGTGGAAATAGTACTTGTGCTTATGATGACTTTATTCCTAAAGAGGATGATATTTGTCAATTTGGCTGTGAGTTTGAGTTTTATATAAATTCTAGTTTTGATTATCAAGAAGCGATAGAGTCGATAACAAAAGAGCTTTATCTGCTTACTTCTTCTGATATCTTGGTAGATATGGTTTCTGTTCCAAATGAAAGCGATAAAGATAGGTGTATGCAGATAAAGCCTGACATCTCACTTCAAGACAATGGTGTAGAGATATCAGTGCCTATCTCTACAAAAGAGGGTATCGTACACTTCATAGAGAAAATCTTACCATTGATAGATAAGTATGGTTATACAAATGAAGAGACGGGTTTTCATATACATATCTCAACACTTCAATCAGACAGTAAACATATAGACTTTTATCGTTTTATGCTTCTTTGTGATGATGCAGGACTACTTTCCTCTTGGAGCCCAAGAGTAGGATATAGCCAAAATGTGATGGATATATTGAAAACATACACAAAAAAAGAGGCAAGAGTTATAAAAACTAAAAAAGGTACTATCTGGAACTTGGAAAAAATCGATACACATCATATAGAGATAAAGTCTATAGGTGGGATGGATTATCATAAATCTCCCAAAAAGATAGTAGATGAATTTTACAAATATGAAACATTATTCATAGAATCAATAGGAAAGTTGAGTGATAAGCATAAGCAACTATTTATAACCCATAATCAACAGCTAGAGAAGGTATCTAAAGAGGTTAAAAAAGAGTTTGCTTCAGCACTTAGTGAATCAGGTATGTTAGACACCAAAAAATAGTAAAAAGTGTTGAAAATTATAAAATTACAAAATGGCGGGATTTTAAAAATCTCTGCCAATTAAGTAAGCGATAAGTAAATACGACATATATTTTACAAGTACTTAGGAACGATGGATAAAGAAAGTTTTGGGAAGATAACTAAAAAAGCTAAAGGGTTGATTGGCCCCACCTAAAAGAAGGTGGGTCTGCCCGAAGGCTAATTACGATGTTATTATACAGTAAAATGTAGCAAAATGATTATGATTTATGTTCCTTTTTCTGTGTTATCTGCGCTATCGTACTATTTGCAACTTCTGACGCTTTAGTATGGTTAGCCGTGAGATAGAACTGATGAACGGTATTTAAGTTTGTATGTCCTAGCGATGCAGAAAGAACAGTATTGGCAACACCCACTTCACCCATGGCACTAACAAGTATGTTTCTAAAGTAGTGCATAGTTAGCTTTTCGATACCTGTTTTTTCTCTGATTTTATGGAGTTGTCTTTTGGGTGTTGAGAGTTCTTTCCCCGTTTTTGGAGATTTAAACACTAGTCCATGCATGTCATCATGTATATCGATTAAGGCATCAAAAATATCCTTTGAGAGCATGTATGTTTGAGATTCATCTATTTTATTTCTATCTAGGGTGATTGTGTATCGATTTTTATTAAAGTCTATATCTTTCCAATCCAAAGTTCTTATCTCATTCCATCTTCTACCATGCACAGCAAATAAAAATAGCGCACGATATAGAGGATTATCTGCATAAAGGCTCATGATAGCTTTGTAGACTATGGTTAATGTTTCAGTTCCATCATCCACTTTCTTCTTTTTGGACTTGTTGAGTTTTTTATGGGCAGGAGAAAGCTCTATCTTTGGAACCATCTGTATGACTTGATTTTCATAAGCATACTCTAAAATCGGTTTGAGTGTTTGGATAAGAGCCTTTTTTATAGTTTATAATGCACCCTTTTTTCAAGACCAGTAAATCAGATTTTTTAATTCCACCAAATCATGATACCTTCTGTAACAGTTTTTCTCCTTTAGAATTTAAATTATTGACAGCTTGATAATAAACTTCA
>JAMONX010000144.1 GCA_027066435.1 Campylobacterales bacterium | reverse complement strand
CCAAAGATCAGAACCTTTTTTAAGTATTGCTGATAGCTCAAGTTCATATCCTGTGAGGACTGCGATATTTTTGATATCTTTTGACATATAGACTAACTCATTAAAGATACTTACTGCTGTACCATCTGTTGGGTATGGTTTTCCAGCCCAGATTATTTGTACTGGTTTATCACTGCTCTCTACCATTTTAAGGAAACGCTCATAATCATATTTTAAAAGACCTGGTCTTTTGTATTCAGCGAATCTTCTTGCCCATACGATTGTCAATACATCAGGATTAAACATTTTTCCTGTTTGGTCTGCTACAACATTAAAAAGCATCCTTTTTAAGTGTTTTTTTCGTGAAACTATCTCATAATCAACATTATCATCATAGGCTCTTATTAAGCCTTTATCTTGCCAATATCTTCTATTTTGAGCATTTGTGATTGCGATTATTTTCTCATCTTCGCTAAGTACATCTTTCCACATATCATTTGCGACATCCGCATGTATCTTTGAAACGGCATTTGAGACTTTTGAGAGTTTAAGTCCACCTACTGTTAGGCTAAACATATCTCCTTTTGTATCTGTAATTTTTCTAACCGTATCTACATCAAGTGAGCTGAAAAATCCCATTCTGTGAAGCAGATCGATGTTGTGTACCTCATTTCCTGCAGCTTCTGGTGTGTGAGTTGTAAAAACCACTCGTTTTCTAACTTCATCGATATTCTGGTATTTTTCATAAAGCTTAAAAGTAAGAGGAACAGCATGACCTTCATTCATATGGTAGATATCTATTTTTTCGCCTAGTGCTTCAAGAGCTTTAACCCCGCCAACTCCCAAAACTATCTCTTGTGCAATTCTTGTCTCATGATTTCCGTCATAAAGTCTTGAAGTAATTGTTCTTGAGAGGTGATCATTGCTTGGAATATCTGTTGATAAAAGAACCATTGGTGCAGTTTGAAAAACTTCTGGTTTTAAGAGATATACTTTTACATGCACTGGTCTATGATTTATTGAGACTGTAATTGTAACATTTGGATCATCCAAAAATTGATAAGTTTTTCTAGTATGTGAAGCTTTCATGCTTTGGTCTGATTCTCTACCTTGATCATAGTATCCATATGACCATAGCATTCCCACACCTATAACATTTTGTTTAAGCTCATATACACTTCTCATATGAGAACCAGCTAAAAACCCAAGTCCTCCAGAATAAATCTTAAGTGCTTGATGAAGAGCAAACTCCATACTAAAATAAGCTGCTTTTGTACTATATAACTCTTGATTTTGTAATGTTGTATCCATATGTTTTTTCCTTTTTTGTTTCCCAAGTATATCGGCACCTATAAGAGATGCATTACTTTGTTGTGATAATTTTATCTTTAAATTTTCCAAAGATGGGCTAAAAGCCTCTCCTGTAAGGGAGTTTTTTAGAAAATCAACTAAGCTAGGATTGTTTTCAAAAACACCGCCACCAAGTGTAAGATAGCTAGGATTTAGAAGTGTAACTATTGTTGAAGTTGCGTAAAGAAGAGCTTTATAAAAATTATCTAATACCTCTTTTGACTCTCTGCTTTTTATCTTCTCTAATGCTTCAAGAGTTGGCTCTTTTACTGGAATATTATAATAATCTATCCACTTCTTCAGCCCAATACCAGATGCAAAAAGCTCTATACAGTTATCTTTTCCACATCCGCAAGTAAAAGGAGCTTTTTGAAATGGTATATGACCAATTTCACCAGCTAGATTATCTACTCCTTTTATCAAGCTTCCTTGCTCGATATATGCAGAACCTAGTCCAGTTCCCATATGTAAAAGTACCATACTTTTGTTTGTACCTATAAAATCTATCTCTCCAAGGGCAGCCATTTTTAGATCATTGTCAATTTCGACTCGTACATCAAACTTTGATTCGATATATTTTTTAATATCTTTATTTTTTATCTCTATGTTTGGGGAAGATAAGATAACACCATCTTTGACTTGCCCTGCAAAAGAGATACCAACAAACTCTATCTTTTTCATTGAGGAGAGAGTCTTAGTTAAAAAATCAACTATTTCAATATCTTCACTCTTTATCGATTTTTGCTCTAAAACCTTTTCATCATTTTTTATAATATATCTAAAGTTTGTGCCACCATAATCTATAAGAAGTCTTTGACCTTTGTTGATATTTTCATATCTTCTATCTTTTTCCCAACAAGTTAATATCTGCATTATTCTCCCTTTGCAAATATTCTATAGTCAATTTCCTGAAATATAGAATTTTTTTGCTCTAACCACTCTAAAAATTTTAAATCAATACTATCAATACTATCTGAGAGTTTCATAAAATTATGCACATGCTCTTTTGTTCGTCTTGTACTGTACTCTATCGCAGTTTCTGTGGTTATCAAAAATGCCCAGTCACTGCTTTGTCCTAGTAGTAGCTCTCGCAGTAGTTGATTTAAAACTCTAACTTTTAGTGGGTTTTTTTCATCAACATAGTGTTCTGCCAAATCTTGCATCTTATCAGCCATAATATGCAAATGTCTATAGATCCAATCATTTTCTTTGTTTAACCAAACATCATAATATCCTTTATCTCCCCATGAAGAGGGAGTGGGGATAGTGACTTGGTTTGTTGGTTCTGCTTGTAAATACTCCATAGGTGTGATTGATTTGAAGCTTTGATGAGAATCAATCTCTTTAAATAGATGATATAAAAAATCAGGCCCCTCAAACCACCAATGCCCAAAAAGCTCAGCATCATAAGGAGAGACTGCCATTGGTGTGCGGTCAAGATGCTTGTTTAAATTTTCAAACTGCTTCTCTCTCTCATAGTGAAAGTTTTTTGCATGCTCTTTAGTTTTGTGGTAAGCAACTGTTGGATTATAAAACTCTTTGTTATCAGTAGTTCCTGTTACTTTGTGGTACTTAAACCCCGTAAAAACACGAGTTCCATCAGGAGAGATAAAATCTTTAATATACTCAAGATCCAAATCATAACCTAAATCACGATAAAAATCACGATAGTTAGAATCTCCTGGATATCCCTCTTTTGAACTCCAAACTTTTTTACTGCTATCTGGGTCTCTTGCAAATACCGCAATATTTTCAGGCGTATATATTGGAGCAAAAACACCATTTTGTGCTGTTGGATTTGCACAAACAAGAGTATGAGAGTCTCCAAAAAAGAATTTTATATCATACTTTGCTAGGACTTTATCTAAACCATCAAAATAGGCACATTCAGGAAGCCAAATACCATTGGGTGCAACACCAAAGTTTTTTTTGTGTGACTCTACAGCGATTTGTATCTGAGCCTCTACCGCTTTTTCATTGAGTGACAATATAGGAAGAAATCCATGTGTCGCACCACAAGTAATTATCTCTAACTTTCCTAAAGATGCAAAATGCCGATATCCATTTAAAAGATTTCCTTCCAAAAAGCCGTTAAAAAACTCTTTTATCCACTCGTATCTATCTTTATAAAAGAGTGCTAATTGATGTTCTTGGTTACTTGCCTCTTTAGTTCTCTCTATCTCTTTGCATCCTAACTCTATCATCCTATCTAAATGTCTAAGATACTTTTGCATCAGTAGTTTATCATTAAACATTTCAGCAAGAGGTGGTGTTACAGAGACGGTAAGACGAAAATCTATATCTTCCTCAACCAATCTTTTCATATTGTTTAAAAGTGGAACATAACACTCATCAATCGCTTCAAAAAGCCAATGCTCTTCCAAAAAATACTCATATTCTGGATGCTTTACAAAAGGAAGATGAGAATGAAGTACGGGAATCCAATAACCTTTAGTCATTTTTACTCTCCTTTTTTGCCACTTGAAGTGAACTTTGATTTGTGATGATAGCACCTAACTCTTGTAACCTTTTTCTTTTTTGTAAACTAGAAGAAGAGAGCGAGTCATAAGTCTCATAAAATGTTTTATCTAGCATCATAAATTGTTTGGAACTTAGCTTTTGTGTTGTGATATTTCTCCAGATGATATTGTTACTATGAATCACTTTTGCATTTGGTGCTATAAATATATTTGAACTCAAAATGGTAGTAAAAGTTCCATTTTCATCATAAAAGCCTATTTTTGTTTGAACCTTTTTAAAGTCAAAGCTGTTATAAAAGTAGTAATTCCCAAGCCTATCATATAGATCAACCTCCTCTGCAAGCTCTCCATCAGCAAATGCTAGAAGCTTTAAATTGTCAGATAAAAGCTCATCTGTAATTTCCCAGTAAGTATAAAGAGTATCAGGATTTACTGCAATAGTCTTTAGAGTATTTATATTGTATGAAAAAGGTATTTCAAACTCTTTTATGTGACTTTTAGGAAGCCAACCATCAATAAGCTTTTTATATAGCTCTACATACTCTTTAGACTTTGCATCCCAAGAAAAATCTATATTCATATCAAAATTTACAACTTCATCAAATTGATTTTTATCTAAATATAGCCATATTGCTCTTTTTGTAGCATAAATTAAACTATCTCTATCTCCATGTTCAAATGTGATACCGATACCTTTGCCTTCAACACAATTTTCAAAATCAGACACACTATCTTTCAGCCCGCCCACATCTCTAACGATAGGAATTGTTCCATATTTCATTGCTATCATTTGGTTTAATCCACAAGGTTCATACTGTGAAGGCATATATAAAAAATTAGCAGATGCATATAATTTTCTAGCCAATGCTTCGTTATATCCTATAGTGATTGCAACATTTTCATATGCATCTGATATTGAGCCAAGAAGATAGTTATAATGCTCCTCTCCAAAACCCAAAATTACAATATTTATAGGCATTTGTGCCAATTCTGAAATTGTGTCAAGAATTTGATCAATCCCTTTTTGTGCTGTAAATCTTCCGATAAAGATAAAAAGTGGTTTTTGTGCATCGTAAAGATTAAGCTCTTTTAAAAGTTGTGATTTTATCTCTTTTTTGTGCTCTAGGCTGTTTGAGTCAAAGTTTATTGGTATATATTTATCGATGGAGGGATTAAACTCATCATAATCGATACCGTTTAAAATACCTTTTAATTTATAGTCATTATCTTGCATTAGGTTTTCTAAATTGCATCCAAATTCTACACTTTGAATCTCTTTTGCATAAGTTGGACTCACAGTTGTGACTATATCGCTATAAACAATCGCTGATTTTAAGAGATTGATTTTATCATGATATTCAAGTTTGGATACATTAAAATAATTCCACCTAAGCCCAAGTCTTTTTATGCTCTCTTTTGAAAATATCCCCTGATAAGCAAGGTTATGAATAGTAAAAACAATTTTGGAGTCAAGTTTGTAATGCTCTCTTGCCAAAAGTGCAATCAAAGAGCTTTGCCAATCATTTATATGTAAAATATCAAAATATCCATCTATTGCTTTGATATACTCTATCACCGCATAACAAAAAATACCAAATCTTAAATCATTATCATCATAATCCCCATACATCTCATCACGGTCAAAAAAATGGGCATTGTCTTTTAGAAAAACAGTGTTTCCACTTTGGAAAACTTCAAAATAGTAAACTTTGCCATCTACCCAAAAACTATAGTTAATGCCCGTATTGTTGATATTATGTTTCTCCAAGTCAATCGAGCCATATAGTGGCATAATCGATGTTATATTGCTATAAGAGTTTAGAGCTTTTGGTAAACTTGCTGCTACATCAGCCAATCCGCCACTTTTTGCAAATGGAAATATCTCGCTAGAGACAAATAGTATTTTCATGAAACCTCTTTTAATTTTTCTGCTG
>JAMONX010000143.1 GCA_027066435.1 Campylobacterales bacterium | reverse complement strand
AGGTTGAATTCAAGACCTAGAAAGTGTCTTGATTATGCAACTCCTTATGAGGCTTTTATGGAACTTACAGGTTTAGATGCTATAGTTTTGGTTAAGGGTATTCGCTTATGAGTCGAATCTGCCTTTTCCAATTAATCAGGTTTTTTGGAATTATCTCATATGAACTTGCTATCTCATTAATGGTTTTTTCACCCTCTAAAACTTCTAAAACCAGTTTAGCTTTGAACTCTGCACTGTATGTTTTTCTTTTTGTACTCATTTTTTATCCCTTCTTTCCTATTTATATTTTAACATTTTGGAATATAAATACTGGTTTTATTGGTTTGACTTTTGGGGTGCATTATAATCTCTAACGCTCCCCATTTTTTGACCTTTTCTACTAAAATACTTCTTTTGGGCTTAGTTCTGCATTACCGTGAAAGATAAGAAAGTTTTCGACAAAGTCTCATTTTGTAATGTTATAATATAACAATATATAATTAAGGCAAAAAATGAAAAACTTTATAAAAGAAGAGGTACAAGAGTTACTATCAATTATTCCTAAAAATCATCCATTGCAAGACATCTATTATCTTACTAATAATTGTGATATATTTGCAGAGGAGTTAAACAAACTTTGTCAATCACAAGGATATATACTTGACTTAATGATTCCAGATTGTAAAGACTTTGAAAAGATAGCTGATAATACAGAGTTAAGAATACACAAATTTTATTATAATAAAAATAGGTACAACCGACAATCAAGGGTTTATGATTTTGTCTTTGTATCCATCGATTTAGAAAAAATTGAAAAAATAGATATTTTTTATAAAAAGCTTTATGCTATAAATAAAAATGGAGGAAAAGTTCTATTCTTTCTAAATAACAACCATGATTTGAGAGAACTTGAAGAGACATTGATAGAAAAAAATTATGTAGCTGTAAATCCAATTGCTGATACATTCAAAAACTACAAAATATTAAGTGCACAAAAAATGCACGGTTGGGACAATTAAGGGAATGATAACTTTAGTCTCACCATTAGGTGAGGCTAAAGCAACACTTCCTAAAAAGTTTCTATGCCATAGCTTCTTTGGCGTATTTTTCACCAAGAGAATATGCTACTTTATTTGCTTCATGTACTTTAGGTGGTACTTTTGAAAGCATTGTTTCAATAAGAGTATCTTTATCAATTGCATCTACCATAGTATTGGCAATTGCAAGTGCAACAACTGATTGAGTAATTACATTTCCTACCTCTTCCTTGGCAATAGAGATAATTGGAATCTCATGGATATTCCATTTTTTTCTATCTTCATCCGTCGGTGTAATTAGATTTGGATCAACAACAATTGTTCCACCTTCCATAACACCGCTTTTAAATGAGTCATAACTCACTTGTGCAACTGAAAGCATAAAGTTAATTTCACCATCATTTGCATAAGGATAATAGATTTCTTCATCATCCAAAGTAATATCAACAACCGTAGGTCCACCTCTAACTTGTGAAGTATAAGTTGCAGTTTTTAGTCCATAACCACCAGTTTTAATTTTTGCAGCTGCAAAAATTTCACCAGCAAGAAGAACACCTTGTCCACCAACGCCTGTAAATCTCATTAATGTTCGTGCCATTGTGTCTCCTTATATTTTTTTCTCAAAATCATCTTGAGTTATTTTATTTCTTTTACCTTGATGTACTTTTATAATTTCATTATTCATTGCACAATATTCATCAGCTTCTGCATCTTGATGCAAAATCCCTGTTGGTAATAAGTTTACCTTCTCTTTTTCACTCAGCTCATCATATTTCTTTTTAGATACTGTAATATTGTCAATCCACTCAAGATTATCCATAGCAGATACCATTTTATTCTTACGACCTAAGTTAATATGACAATTCGAAAGTACTTCAGCCATTGAAAAACCTTTATGCTCAAAAGCTTTAATAAGCATTTTCTCTAACTTTTTAGGGTCAAGCATAGTCTCTCTTGCCACAAATGAAGCACCAGAAGCAATTGCCAAATCACAAGTATCAAAAGTTGGATCAATATTACCAGCTTTTTGCGTTACAGTCCACATACCTTTTGGTGTAGTAGGAGATGTTTGTGAATTTGTTAAGCCATATATAAAGTTATTTATAACAATCATAGTTATATCAATATTTCTTCTACAAGCATGTATAGTATGATTACCACCGATTGCTAATGCATCACCATCACCTGCGACACATATAACATGTTTATCAGGATTTGCTAACTTAATACCAGTAGCATATGCTACAGTTCTTCCGTGAGTAGTATGAACCGTATTAAAATCAACATATGATGAGAATCTACCAGAACAACCTATTCCAGAAACTACACATACATCATCTTGACTCCAACCCATCTTTTCAACTGCTCTTACAAAAGATTTAAGGATAACACCGTCACCACAACCCCAACACCAAAGCGTTGGCATCTTTTCAAGTCTTAAATATTTTTCATAATTAAATGCCATTTTATAGCTCCTTCACTTTTGTTACAATCTCATAAGGAGAGATTGGTCTTCCATTAACTTTAAAAAGACCCTCAATATCAAGTCTTGATGCAGCTCTTTGGATTTCACTATGGTATTGACCGATATTTAATTCAACTACCAAAACTTTTTCAATCTTATCTGTATATTCTTTTATCTTTTCAGCAGGACTTGGCCAAATTGTAATTGGTCTAAACAGACCAGCTTTAATACCATCTTTTCTTAAATGTCTAATAGATTCTTTTGCTGCCAATGATACAGAACCATAAGCTATAATCATAACTTCAGCATCATCCATCATAAACTCTTCATAAGACTCTATCTCCGCTTTGTGAGCTTCAACCTTATCCTCAAGTCTTTGAATCAATTTTCTACAAGTTTCAATCTCTTCAGTTGGGAAACCTTTTCTATCGTGGTGAAGACCAGTAAAGTGGTATCTATAACCTTTAAACATTGGATTTAAAACTGCAGGTTCAGTAGGTTCACATTCATAAGGAAAATACTCTTCCGCAGGACCATCAAATGTTTTTCTAGGAACGATTCCATTTTTCACTTCTTCAAGTGTTGGAAGCATTGCTTTTCCATGCATGTGACCAATAGTTTCATCAAGTAAAACAATTACCGGTTGCATAAATCTATCTGCAATATTAAATGCTCTTACAACTTCTGTATAACATTCTGCCAAGCTACCAGCACATAATGTAATCGATTTATAATCTCCGTGACTTGGATTTTTAGATTGAAGAATATCACCTTGAGAAACCCTTGTTGGAAGACCAGTTGATGGACCACCTCTCATAACATTTACACAAACTAAAGGAACTTCAGCCATTTGTGCTAAACCTAAGTTTTCTGCTTTTAAACTCATACCAGGACCTGAAGTACCTGTCATTGTTCTAACACCTGACATACCTGCACCAATTACTGCACAAATTGCACCTATCTCATCTTCCATCTGAATACATGTTCCACCAACCGTCGGTAAAAGATCTGAAATCTCATGCATTATCTCACTCGATGGTGTTAGTGGATACCCACCAAAAAACATACATCCAGCATCCACACCAGCAATTGCTGCTAGCTCATTACCAGTTGATATTATCTCTCTTGTTGCCATTATTAAGCTCCCTCTAGTGACATATAATTATTTGCAACTATTGCTGCTTGTCTTGCTTTTGCTTCATCAGTTAGTTTTGCAAAACTAAAACCTGCTGCTTTAAACTCTTTTTTATCTGCTACAAAAATAGCAAAATCTGGACAGTTAAGTTCACAATCATTGCAACCTATGCAAGATTCGGGATGCTCGATTGATATCATCGCACCCAATGTTGATGAATCCGCATATACCATAGCAAGTACACCTGCAGGACATACAGATACACAAATATCACATGCCTTACAGTTGTTTGTATTTATCCAGACAGGTTGATCGCCAGGATTTTCTGTGTGAAAGGTTCCCATTTATTCTCCTTAAATTTTATTAACTTATTTATATCTCTATTTTAACACTTCAGAGACTGCTTTACCAATCTCTGCCGGACTTACAACAACTTTTACGCCTGCCGCTTCTAATGCTTCCATTTTCTCTTTTGCAGTACCTGCACCGCCACTTACAATCGCCCCTGCATGCCCCATCCTTTTTCCAGGAGGTGCAGTCTGACCAGCTATAAAAGCAACTACTGGTTTAGTAATATTCTCTTTTATAAAAGCGGCTGCTTGAATTTCAAGATCTCCACCAATTTCACCAATCATCACAATTGCCTCAGTATCACTATCATCTTCAAACATCTGTAAAAGTTGCTTGTAAGATAAACCAATGATAGGATCACCACCAATACCAACAGCGGTAGTGATTCCAAAACCTTCTCTAACTACTTGATTTGCACCTTCATAAGTCAAAGTACCAGATTTTGAAATTAATCCAACATTTCCTTTTTTGAAAATCATACCAGGCATAATTCCAATCTTACACTCATCTGCTGTGATAATACCAGGACAGTTAGGTCCAATAGTCATCATACCGTGCTTTGTTGCACAAGCTTTAGCCGCTTGCATATCTCTAACAGGTGCACCTTCAGTGATAATAACAGCTAGAGTAATTCCAGCCTCTGCAGCTTCCATAACAGCGTCTGCTACAAAAGCAGGTGGTACAAAAATCATAGAAACCGTAGCACTAGTTGCACTCACTGCATCTTTAACAGTATTAAATACAGGTCTGCCTAAATGCTCTTGTCCACCTTTATTTGGTGTAACTCCGCCAACTATATTAGTACCATAATCGATACATTGCTCTGCGTGAAATGTCCCCTCTTTCCCAGTAAAACCTTGAACTATAACTTTTGTATCTCTGTTTACTAAAATACTCATACCTACTCTCCTTTTGCCGCAGCTACAGCTTTAGCTGCACCATCAGCTAAATCATCAGCAGCAATAACATTTGCTATATTTGCATTTTTTAAAATCTCTGCAGCCTCTGGTGCATTTGTACCATCAAGCCTAACAATTACTGGTACATGCACATCAGTCAATTTTGTGGCTTCCAAAATACCATTTGCAATTCTATCACATCTTACAATTCCACCAAAGATATTTACAAAAATAGCTTTTACATTTGGATTTTTTAAGATTATCTCAAATCCTTTAGCGACAGTTTCAGCATTTGCACTTCCGCCAACATCTAAAAAGTTTGCAGGAGTTCCTCCCATATAGTTGATAGTATCCATAGTACCCATTGCAAGTCCAGCACCATTTACCATACAGCCTATCTCACCATCAAGTGCAACATAAGATAGCCCATATTGACTAGCTTCCATCTCATCTGCATCCTCTTCTGATCTGTCTCTCATAGCTTCTATATCTTTATGTCTTCCAAGAGCAGAATCATCAAACGCCATCTTTCCATCAAGTGCTATAAAATCACCCTCTCCCGTTTTGATAAGCGGATTAATCTCAATCATCTCTGCATCATTTTCCATATAAAGTTTATAAAGAGCAGATGCTAATTTTATAAATTTACCTTGCTCTGCTTTATCAGTAATACCAAGAGCAAAAACTAACTCTCTTCCGTGAAAACCTTGAAAGCCTATTGTTGGGTCAACTGCTACTTTGATAATTTTTTCAGGAGTAGCCTCTGCAACATCTTCTATCGCCATTCCACCTTCAGTAGAAGCCATGATTATAGGCATCTCACGAGCTCGATCTAGTACAACACCAAGATATAATTCATCTTTGATATCAGCACCATCTTCAATATATATTTTTTGAACCAATTTACCCTCAGGTCCTGTTTGATGAGTTACTAAAGTCATACCTAAAATTTCTTCAGAAAATTGTTTAACTTCATCTAAACTTTTAGCAAGTTTAACACCACCACCTAATCCTCGTCCACCTGCATGGATTTGTGCTTTGACAACCCAAATAGGACCGCCAAGTTCTTTAGCATTCTCTACTGCTTCATCAACAGAAAATGCGATTTTACCTTTTGGTGTTGGCACACCATACTTAGCAAAAATCTGTTTAGCTTGATACTCATGTATGTTCATATATTTCTCCTTAACTTATTTTACTAATTTTATGCTTTAGGGGCAATCATATCTTCGGGCTTAACATATTTGTCAAACTCTTCTTCTGTTAAAAATCCTAAATTAACCGTCTCTTCCTTCAAAGTAGTTCCATTTTTATGAGCTGTTTTAGCGATCTTTGCCGCGTTTTCATACCCAATATGAGGATTTAAAGCTGTTACTAACATTAATGAATTATGCAAAAAATGGTCAATATTTTCAATATTAGGCTCAATTCCAACACATGCATTATCATTAAATGAGACTATAGAGTCGGTCATAAGTCTAACTGATTGTAAAAAATTATAAGCAATTACAGGCTTGAAAACATTTAACTCAAAATTTCCTTGACTCGCTGCAATCCCAATAGCTACATCATTTCCCATAACTTGGCAAGTAACCATTGTAACTGCTTCACTTTGAGTTGGATTTACTTTTCCAGGCATGATGGAACTTCCAGGCTCATTTTCAGGAATAGAGATTTCACCAATTCCACACCTTGGTCCTGAAGCTAACCATCTTACATCATTTGCTATTTTCATCATATCAGCCGATAGTGCTTTTATAGCACCGTGAGTAAAGACTAAAGCGTCATGAGAAGTAAGAGCATGAAATTTATTTGGTGCAGTTATAAAATCATGACCTGTTAATTCACTTAGTTTTTTTGCCACTCTCTCACCTAGTTCTGGATGAGCATTTAATCCAGTTCCGACCGCTGTACCACCAAGAGCAAGTTCTCTTACTGATTCTAAAGAATCAACAATCATTTTATGTGATTTTTTAAGCATCTCAACCCAGCCACTTATCTCTTGACCTAGAGTTAAAGGTGTTGCATCTTGAAGATGTGTTCTACCTATTTTTACAATATTTTCAAACTTTTTTGATTTCTCTTCAAGAGTTTTTTGAAGTTTTAAAACCGCTGGAAGCAGATTTTCTTCAACTGCTATAATAGATGCAACATGAAGAGCTGTAGGATAAGTATCATTTGAGCTTTGAGATTTGTTTACATCATCGTTTGGATGCACTAGTTTTTCAACTCTAAAATCACCACCTAAAATTTCAGTAGCACGATTTGCTAAAACTTCATTGTTATTCATGTTTGATTGAGTACCTGAACCTGTTTGCCATACAACCAATGGATAATTTCCATCTAGCTTACCCTCTAACATATCATCAGCTGCACTAGCTATTGCATCTGCAATTTTTCCATCAATTTTTCCAAGATCTTTATTAACAAGTGCAACTGCTTTTTTTAAATATGAAAAACCTCTTGTAATTTCATATGGCATTGTCTCTTCACCAATTGCAAAATTTTTGATACTTCTTTGTGTTTGAGCTGCCCAATAGGCATCTTTTGGAACTTCCATATCACCCATTGTATCTTTCTCTATTCTCACTTCCATCTACTTCTCTTCCTCCTCAAAAAATTTCAATTCATACAGTTTATCAACCATATCTCTAACAGACTTTACAGACTTTGCAAACTGTTCTCTTTGAATAGGTTTTAATCCCATCTCAATAATCTTTTCAACTCCACCCGCTCCCATCATCACTGGAATACCACCAACAATTTCAGAATGTCCAAATTCACCTTGAAGATATACAGCACACGAATGAATCTGCTTTGTATCTTTTAAAATTGCTTCAACCATAACAGCTGTTGACTTTGCTGGGGCATAATATGCTGATCCAGTTTTTAATAATCCAACAATCTCAGCTCCACCATTTTTTGTCTTTCTAACAATATCACCAATTTGTTCTGTATCTAACAAATCTTCAATAGGAACACCAGCAATTGTTGTAAACTTTGAAAGAGGTACCATTGTATCGCCATGTCCTCCCATAACAGTAGCTCGAATTTGTCCTGAACCATACCCTAATGCTTCGTATATAAAATGCGCCATTCTAGCACTATCTAAAATTCCAGCCATTCCAAGAACTCTCTCTCTTGAAAAACCACTCACTTTAAGTGCTACATAAGTCATAACATCAAGAGGATTAGCTACTACAATAATAATTGCATCTGGAGCATACTTTTTAATTTCGATAGAATAGGTTCTTACAATTTCAGCATTCTTAACCAAAAGATCATCACGGCTCATTCCAGGAGTCCTAGGTACTCCAGCTGTAATAACAACAATATCACTATCAGCAATATCTTCTGGTTTTTTAGCTGCTTTTACCACTGTGTGTTGTCTTCCTGCATTTGTAGCTTGAGACATATCCAACGCTTTGCCCATAGCTTTGTCAACATCTCTTCCACGCAAAATCACTTCATGACAAGCACCATTCATTGCTAATATAAACGCAATTGTTGAACCAACATTACCAGTTCCTATGATAGTGACTTTTTTACCCTTGTTTTTTTTCACATAATACTCCGTCTTTTACAAAACATAGATAAAACTTTTTTTAAACTTCAACTATATTTTGATTGTATATGGTGGTTTGAACCACCATATAAATTTTAATTACACTGCATCTATAATTGAGTTTAAAGTTGCACTTGGTCTCATTGCCTTTTCAGCTTTTTCATCATTTGGATGAAAGTATCCGCCAATATCTTGTGCTTTACCTTCAACTGCCAATAACTCTTCAATAATTTTTGCTTCATTATCTTTTAGAGCTGCAGCAACTGGAGCAAATTTTTCAGCTAATACTTTATCCACACTCTGACTTGCCAATGCATCTGCCCAATATTGTGCAAGATAGAAGTGACTTGCTTTGTTGTCAGGCTCACCACATTTTCTTGAAGGAGCTTTATTGTTATCAAGATAAGCTTGATTAGCAATATCAAGAGCAGCAGTTACAGCTTCAAGATCTGCTGAAGGGTTCTTTTGAGCAATAAATCTCAAAGATTCAGCAAGAGCTAAAAACTCACCCAATGAATCCCATCTTAAGTGTCCCTCTTCCAAGAATTGATCAACATGCTTAGGAGCAGATCCACCAGCACCTGTTTCAAACAATCCACCACCCGCAATCAATGGAACAATAGAGAGCATTTTAGCACTCGTTCCAAGCTCTAAGATTGGGTACATATCAGTTAAGTGATCTCTTAAAACATTTCCAGTTGCTGCAATTGTATCTTTTCCTTCTCTAATTCTCTTATTTGAGTAATTAGTTGCATCTGTAACATTCATAGTTAAAATTTCTATACCGCTAGTGTCATGACTAGGTAAATACTCTTCTATCTTTTTGATAATGTTTGCATCATGTGCTCTTTTTTCATTTAACCAAAATACAACTGGACTCCCTGTAAGTCTTCCTCTCTCAACTGCAAGTCTAATCCAATCTTGAATAGGAATATCTTTAGTTCTTGCCAATCTCCAAATATCACCTACTTCAACATTGTGGCTTGTAAGCACATTGCCATTTTCATCTTTTACTTCAACAACACCAGCTTCTGCTATCTCAAAAGTTGTTGGATGTGAACCATACTCTTCAGCTTTTTGAGCCATAAGACCAACATTTGCTACTGAACCCATTGTTGTTACATCGTATTGACCATTTGCAACACAATCATCTACCATTGCTTGATGAAACATTGCATATGTACTATCTGGAATTACAGCAACACACTCTTGAGTTTTTCCATCAGCATTCCACATCTTTCCACCGTCTCTTATAACAACAGGCATAGATGCATCTATAATGATATCATTTGAAGCATGTAAATTTGTGATACCTTTGTCTGAATCAACCATAGCCATTGGAGGTTGAGTCGCATATGTAGCTTCGATTGCAGCAATAATTTCATCTTTTTTAGAAGAGTTTTCTAACTTTTTATATAAATCTCCAAGACCCATATTTGAGTTATAACCAAGAGCTTCAAACTCATCACCATACTTTGAAAATACATCTTTAAAGTAAACTTCAACCGCATGACCAAACATGATAGGATCTGAAACTTTCATCATTGTAGCTTTTAAGTGAAGTGACCATAAAACATCATTTGCTTTTGCTTCATCTAATGTTTTTTGCAAAAATGCTCTTAATGCTGTTTTTGACATAAATGTAGTATCTAAAATCTCTTTATCTTGAATATCAGTAAGTTCTTTTAAGCATTTACCATTTAACTCAATTGTAACACTACCTGCCCCATCTTTTATAACTGATTGCTCATTTGAAAAGAAATCTCCATTACCTTCCATATGTGAAACATATGCTTTTGATGGATTTTCAAATGCTCTTAATTTATGTGGATTTTTCTTAGCAAAGTTTTTAACAGCAACTGCCGCTCTTCTGTCTGAGTTACCTTCTCTTAAAACTGGGTTAACAGCAGAACCTAGACAAGTAGAGTACTTTTCTTTGATAGCTTTCTCTTCATCTGTTTGTGGATCTTCTGGAAAAGCAGGGAGAGCATAACCTTGAGCTTGTAACTCAGCGATACAATCTTGAAGTTGTGGAACTGAAGCTGAAATATTTGGAAGTTTTATAATATTTCCATCTGCTTTTTGAACAACTGTTCCAAGATATTCTAACTCATTATCAATTTTTTGCTCATCTGTTAAATACTCTGAGAAAGTTGACAATACTCTACCCGCCAATGAAATATCTCTTAGCTCTACATCTACCCCTGCTACTTTTGTAAAAGCATTTACAATTGGTAAAAGTGAATAAGTTGCTAGTGCTGGTGCCTCATCGATTTTAGTCCATATTATTGTTGACATATAATTTCCTCTATTAAAATGTGTAGCCGTAATATTAACTATGATTTTGTTTATAATTCCATAATTTTATACGAGTGTTACAAATTGTAACTACATAAAAACTCAAGTGTTTCATTTCTTCACACTTTTTATATTTTTTAGATGCATTTTATAAGAGTGAGTAAAGTCATGTTTACCACTTCTATTTTTCATAAAGTAGAGATAATTCACATCCGATGGGTTAAAAGCAGCTTTTATCGACTCTACAGTTACTGAACATATGGGATGTGGAGGTAATCCACTATTTTTATATGTGTTAAATGGTGACACATCTTCTCTTATCATCTTTGGAGTAACTTTTGTGTGTGAATTTCTCTTATAATTAAGTGTGCCATCCATCTGCAAAGGCATGCCAATTTTAAGCCTATTATATATAACAGCAGAAACAAGTCCAAATTCACCAACATCAGCCGCCTCTTTTGTTATAATAGAAGCTATTGTGATATATTTTTCAAACCATGTTTTTTCATCATAACTACTTAAAAACTCATAGGATAATTTTTTATGTTCATCAAGTGAGTGAGATAGCAAATATTTAATCAACTCCTCTTCATCTATGCCTTTTGGAACACTATAAGTTTCAGCTATCAATACACCATCAGGATATGGAGCATTTTTTTCATAAATTGCTAAAAGTTTCGTACTATTTAAGTCAAGCTCTAAAGCAACTTCATCAAAAAAAAGCTCTTTTGTTTCACCTGGAATTAGTATTATATTTTTAAGAGCTGCCTTTGAGTGAGTTAACGCTTGATAAAACTCAGCCCTTGTTAGAGTAGATTTACCAATATCTATCCATCCAGCTTGAGGAAAACCATACAACTTTACAAGATAATAATCAAGAAAACCCATCTTAATACCATTTTTATCAAGGTAATTTAAAACTGATTTCGTTGAACCTTTAGGGATAAAAAGTACATTTTGGGTTGTGATTGTTTTATTTAGATAGTTTTGAATATACAGATACAAAACTGATGAAGCTAAAAAAGATAAGAGGATAAGAGATGTTATAAATTTATATATTTTTTTGATCATGATATCAATACTTTATACCCTGCAAGATACAGGGTATAAAACCTTTCTATTGAACCATTGCTATAAGTTCTTCTTTGCTCACTTTGTGGAAATTTAAGTATTTATAAACTTCATCAGCCATCTCTGGCTTGATTTTGTTTGGTACTATCTCTAAATACTCCTCTTTTGTTGGAAGGCGACCTTTAAGTGCCGTAACAGCAGCAAGTTCAGCAGACCCAAGATAAACTTGACTCCCTTTACCAAGACGATTATCAAAGTTTCTAGTTGAAGTTGAAAATACCCATGCATCTTTTGCAACAGCCGCTTGATTACCCATACAAAGTGAACAACCAGGAATTTCAGTTCTAGCTCCTGCTGCTCCAAATACTGAGTAATACCCCTCTTCTTGAAGAGTTTTTTCATCCATTTTTGTTGGAGGACAAATCCATAATTTTGTAGGAACAGCACCCTCCCCTCGTAAAACTTCAGCACAAGCTCGAAAGAGTCCGATATTTGTCATACAACTTCCTACAAATACTTCATCAATCTCAATTCTCAAACCTGCTTCTCTAATTTCTGTCAATGTTTTAACATCATCTGGATCATTTGGACAAGCTAAAATTGGTTCAGTAATTTCATTTAAATCTATATTTATAACCGCTGCATACTCAGCATCACTATCTGCTTCTAAAAGCTTTTGGTTTGCTAACCAATCTTTCATCTTATCAGCTCTTCTTTGAAGTGTCTTTGCATCCTCATAACCTTGTGCAATTAACTCTTCTATTAATACAATATTTGACTCTAAATACTCAGCAACTGGCTCTTTGTTTAACTTAACTGTACAAGCAGCTGCAGATCTTTCAGCTGAAGCATCACTAAGTTCAAATGCTTGCTCACATTTTAAATCTTCAAGACCTTCAATCTCTAAAATTCTACCTGCAAAGATATTTTTCTTACCCTTCTTCTCAACTGTAAGTAAACCATCTTTTATAGCTTGATGAGGAATGGCATTTACCAAATCTCTTAGAGTAATACCCGGTTGTAACTCTCCGCTAAATTTTACAAGTACGGATTCTGGCATAGTTAGAGGCATCATACCTGTAACCCCTGCAAATGCAACAAGCCCACTTCCTGCTGGAAATGAGATACCTATTGGAAATCTTGTATGTGAATCAGCTCCAGTTCCTACAGTATCAGGAAGACAAAGTCTATTTAACCATGAGTGGATAACACCATCCCCTGGACGAAGAATAAAACCCTTTCTGCTCGTCCAAAAATCAGGCAGTGTATGTTGAAGTTTTATATCTGCTGGTTTTGGATAAGCTGCTGTATGGCAAAAAGATTGCATAACCATATCAGCTCCAAAGTTAAGAGCTGCTAACTCTTTTATCTCATCTCTAGTCATTGGACCTGTTGTATCTTGACTACCAACAGTTGTTGCAACCGCTTCACAATAGACACCAGGTTTTACACCCTCAACTCCACAAGCTTTACCTACCATCTTTTGAGCTAAAGTATAACCTTTTCCATTATCAGTTGGCTGATCTGGTACTAAAAATGCATCACTTTGTCCAAGACCTAAAGCTTCTCTTGCCTTTGCCGTTAACCCTTTACCGATAATTAGAGGAATTCTTCCTCCTGCTTGCATCTCATCTGGAAGTGTATTTGGATTAATTTTAAATTCGCTTACTACTTTACCATCTTTTTCAATTACACCTTCAAATGGCTTTATTGTGATAACATCACCAGTTTCAAGATTTTCAACTGGAGCTTCGATAGGTAGACATCCACTATCTTCTGCTGTATTAAAGAAGATTGGAGCAATAATATTTCCTATAACAACTCCACCTGTTCTTTTGTTTGGAATACCATCTATATCTACACCCATATGCCATTGAAGTGAATTAATACCCGATTTTCTTGAACTTCCTGTTCCTACAACATCACCAACATAAGCTAGAGGATGACCTTTTTCTTTAAGTTTTTTCATAGTATCAAGAGGATTATCCATACGATTTATCAAAAACGAGTTTGCGTGAAGAGGAATATCTGCTCTTGTAAATGCTTCACTTGCAGGTGAGAGATCATCTGTGTTTGTCTCTCCTGGGATTTTATAAACAGTAACAGTTATCTCTTTTGGTAATGGATTTTTATTTGTAAACCAGACTGCATCTGCCCAAGCTTCTATAATCTCTTTTGCTTTTGCATTACCCTCATCCATAAGCTCTTTTATATCATTGAATGAATCATAAACCAAAAGTGTGTTTTTAAGTTGAGTCGTTGCACATTCAGCAACTTCTCTATCAATTTTAAGTGCTTCTATAAGCGGTTTTACATTAAATCCACCCAACATCTTTCCTAAAATTTCACACGCCTTTACAGGAGTAATAGCATCACAAGAGACATTCCCTTGAACTATATCATTTAAAAATGCTGCTTTTACATATGCTGCGTCATCAACACCAGCAGGGATTTTATTTTCAAACAAATCTAATGCATAATCTTGTTCTACAATTGGAGAAGCTTTTAAAAGTTCTACCAACTGGGCCACTTGTTCAGTTGTTAATGCTAATGGCAAAACTCCAAGTTCTGCTCTCTCTTTTGTATGTGTTTTATAATCATTGATTAAACTCAATTAATTCTCCTTAAAATAGTTATCCCGAAATTATACAGAGCAAATATTGTTTTATTATTGAAAGTTACTATTTGTAGCACTAAAAAAAAGATAAAGTTACTATTAGTTACAACTAACATAATCTTTTTTAGAATATATCCTTAATTATTTTTACAAAAATAAATATAATATCTTAACTTAATAAACACTTTTAGCAGAGAGAAATTAACTTCAAATATAAATTAATCTTATAATCTAGTCCGAAATATTAAGTCCTATTCCATATATAATATATTATTATACGGGCGAGAACTTTCTTGTAAGATAAGTTCTATTTAGCCAAACTATTTGTATTTTGCATTAGATGGTTTACAAGTTAAGATTGTAAAGATAATCTCTATTTATAAACCACATAATGCAAGTTCTCTTTTGGTTAAATGCATAGGGAAATTTAGGTGAGTTGTCTACTAACAACTCTAAACACGAAACGCCAAAAGGCGACTAAACAAAATAAAGGAGCAAATATTATGTTTAGAAATATGAAAATGGTATTACTATTGTTGTTAACTAGTTTTACCCTCAGTTGGGCAGCGGTTCCAGCACCTCCAGTAAATCAGAATATTGGTATACCAGATTCTGTATTTAACAATCTGAAAAAATTAAATTGTGCTTATTGTCACAAGTCTGATACTTTAACAGATGAACAGAGAGCTGAAATTGGTTGGACTTTTACACCACCAACTGTTAAAGATGGAGTACTTGCAGATCGTCACCATAATAGAGTTGTTCAAGGGATGATTATGGGAGAGCGTACTCAAGCTCCGTTTGGTACACCAGGTGAACCTTACACTTGTTTATCATGTCATAAACTTGAATGGGATGAAGCTAGTGGAACTAATAAATTATCAGATAACTTTAAAGATTGTCTAAATTGTCATATCCAAGTAACAGGTGCCTCAGTTCATCACTTGACTGAAAAAGCACAAGACTTAAATTGTAAACACTGTCATGGTGCAAGAGTAGACAATCCAAATGATGGTCACTATATACCACTTGGTAGAACACCAACAATGGTAACACCTCGAACTAGCGGTGGTAAAGGTATTGGTGGTATGGGAGCTTGTACATATTGTCATAATGCAGGTGAACAATCTGGAATTTCAGTAAAAACAAATGCAGAAAATCATCATAGCACAGGTATTGGACAAGAAGGGATTTCTGATCTTGATTGTACACTTTGTCATGACAGAGCAGGTACAGATTGGGCTATTCGTCGTTGTGAAAATTGTCATGGTATAAAATCTATACACAGTATTCAAGCTGATTCAAACGGAGATGGCGTTATAAAGATTGGACAAGAGTTACCTTACTATGGGCATGTTGGAAGTGATCCAGATGACTGTAAAGGTTGTCATGGCGGTATTTTTAGAGCAAACTCTCTATCACCATCAAGCATTATTGCTCCTCAACTTAACGATATGAGTACTTTTAAAATATCTAACGGTGAAGCGGTAACAATTACTATTGAAGGTCAAGCTTTAACAAATAAAGAAGGTTCAAAAATAATAACACCAGTTATAACTCTAACTGATGCTAATGACAATGTAACTAACTTAACACCTACTTCAGTAACAGAGTCTTCACTTAAAGTTACAATTCCTAAAGATTTAGCTCAAGGGAATTATCATTTAAGAGCTAAAAAAGTATTTGGAAGAGATTCAAGAATTAGTAATCCTATGAATTTAGTAATATTACCGGTTGTAACTATTAGTAGTGTAAACAATAATGGTAATAAGTTTACTATAGAAGGTACTGGATTTGGTGCGTTTATGGATGCAGAAGATTCAAATCTTGAGTTAACCGTAGCTAATGCTCAATGTAGTATTGAGTCTTGGACTTATACTAAAATTGTTGCTACTTGTAATAAAAAATGTGGAGAACTAAAAGTAAAATCTATTTTTGGGAATGCTACAAAAGATATCGCTTGTGATGGCGGTGGAAACGCTGATTATGATGCTGGATTTGCACAAGGTAAATCAGATGCTTGTACTTGGAAAACTTGGTCTATCCCTGCAGCTTATCAAGGTAATGATACTTATGTAAAAGCTTATGATGAAGGCTGGGAAAGTTGTGATAGAAACAATCCTCCTGTAGATGATGGAGATAAAGAAAAAGGTTTCAATCAAGGTAAAGCAGATGCTTGTGCTTGGAAAAGTTGGTCTATCCCTGCAGCTTATCAAGGTAATGATACTTATGTAAAAGCTTATGATGAAGGTTGGGAAAGTTGTGATAGAAACAATCCTCCTGCAGATGATGGAGATAAAGAAAAAGGTTTCAATCAAGGTAAAGCAGATGCTTGTGCTTGGAAAACTTGGTCTATCCCTGAAGCTTATCAAGGTAATGATACTTATATAAAAGCTTATGATGAAGGCTGGGAAAGTTGTAGATAATAAAATCTTATCTATTTTCATATTGGCTTAAAGAGAGTGTGCTTACACTCTCTTTAGTCTCACATTACAGATTAGAAACCTGTCGGACCCCTTTAATTTGGAAAGGGATTGGGCAGACTTCTCATCACAATTAAATTTCTAGTAAGGATTAGAATATTACCTATATAGCTATGAAATTTAGTCAGTTTCAGATGCTTATATAAGTAACACGACTTGTATAAAAACATATAGTGAAGGTTGGGAAAGTTATAGACAATGTTATTTTAGTTAATATTATATAACAAGGTAAAAAAAATTTATTAAAATTCAGGAAGTTATATCATGTTATTTAGTACAAAAAAGGTTTCAAAACAGCTATTTTTTATAGCTATGGTAGTTAGTTTTACGCAAGCAACTCTTATATCAGATAAGCTTGTAATTATTGGTTTTTCAAATACACCGGGTAAGACAGAAAAAGCATTAATTAAAAAGATAGGTGGCGAAATACGATACACCTACAACATACTCCCAGCAATCTCTGCAAAGGTACCAAAAAAAGGCTTGGAAATTTTACAAAATAGCTCTCTTGTAAAATATATAGAAGAAGATAAAGCCACTATATCAATCACTCAATACTCAACAGATTTATCTGAATATCAAAGCAGTTGGGGGATACAACATATAAACAGCAAAAAAGCTCATGACAGGGGAATCACAGGGAAAAATGTTAAGGTTGCTATTCTTGATACTGGTATTGATTATAATCACAAAGATTTAAAAGACAACTATCGTGGTGGCTATAACTTTATCAAGAATGGTAAAGACTCTAATGACCCCTTAGATGATGGATGGAATGCTCATGGAACTCATCTAGCAGGTATAATTGCAGCAAGTGCAAATGGAGTTGGAGTAGTAGGTGTTGCCCCAGATGCTTCAATATATGCAGTAAAAGTACTTGATGGCAGTGGATTTGGTTTTGCTAGCGACATAATTGCAGGAATTCAATGGGCGGTAGATAATAAAATGGATATTGCAAATATAAGTATTTCTGGTTCTAGTTCAAATACCCTTAAACTAGCTTGCGATGCAGGTGAAGAAGCTGGTTTACTGATTATTGCTGCTGCTGGAAATACCTATGGCGAACCTTCAGCATATCCAGGTACATATAAATCAGTTATTGCAGTTACCAGTGTAGATAAAACAAATAAGCTAAGTTTCTTTTCTCCTATAGATTCTGCTGTAGAAATAGCAGCACCAGGTTATGATATAAAATCAACATCAAGAGATAACTCATATGCTACTTTAAGCGGAACATCTCAATCAACCGCTTTTGTAAGTGGTGTTGCTGCATTGATTATATCCTCTGGCATCAATGATGTTAATGGTGATGGTGAAATAAATAATCTTGATATTAGAAAGAAACTACAAACAACGGCATTAGATTTGGGTGAAATTGGTCGTGATGATAAATTTGGATACGGTTTAGTAGATGCAAACAATGCAGTAGCCAAACCATCAACAATATATGATACAGGATTTAAGCAAGGGAAAAAAGATTCACGAAATTGGAAAACTTGGTCAATCCCTGATAATTATGAAAATGATGACACTTATATAAAAGGATATGATGATGGTTGGGAAAGTTTTGATAGATTAAATCCACCTGTAAATGAGGGTGATTATGATATAGGATTTAAGCAGGGTAAATTAGACTCTTGTAACTGGAAAACTTGGTCAATCCCTGATAATTATTTAGGTAATGATCTCTATGTGAAGGCTTATGATGATGGTTGGGAAAGTTGCGATAGAACAGGAGCAACTACGGATATTAACAATTATGATACGGGATTTAAGCAAGGTAAATTAGACTCTTGTAGTTGGAAAACTTGGTCAATCCCTGATAATTATTTAGACGATACTAATTATATAAAAGGATATGATTATGGTTGGGAAAGTTGTAATAGAACAGGAACAAATTAAAAAATGGAGTTAAAATATATGAAAAAAAATAAATTATCAATCTTAGGTTTGAGTATATTACTAGCGGGAACATTGGTAGCATATGATAAAAAACTCAGTGAAGATATAAACAATACAAAAGCACAGTTAGAAACAAACTTAGATAAATCTAACAAGATAGCAGCAACAGTTAATGGAATACCGATATATAATAGCAAATTAGAAAAACTAGCAAATAAACAATTAAGAAAAGATATAAAATTTCAATCTACAGGCTCAAGTCCTGAACAAATTAAAATTGTAAAGAAAAAAATACTAGAACAGTTAATTATGCAGGAGGTTTTGCGTCAAGCCAGCATAAAAGAGCCTGTTAAAGATATAGATAAAAAGATTGAACAAGAACTTGAAGTAATTAAAAAAGAGTTTGGAACTATAAAAAATTTTAAAAATTATCTACCCAATAAAAATATGACTGATAAAGAATTTAAAATTTACTTAACAAACAAAGTACAATTAAATGAATATTTGAAAAAGAGTGGAGTAATTGACCCTCATATTCCCGAAGAGAGAATAAAAGAGTTTTATGAAAAAAACAAAAATAGCTTTAAAAGTGGTGATCGCGTAAAGGTACGACAAATTCTACTAAGTGTAGAGCAAAATGCGACAAATGAAACAAAAAAACAAGTTCTAGAAAAAGCAAATAAATTAAGAGAGATGATTATCAGTGGAAAAGATTTTGCCAAAATCGCAAAAGAGTATTCAAAAAGTGCAGAAGCTGTTCAAAGAGGCGGTGAAATTGGTATAATCAAAAGAGGATATATGCCAAAAGAATTTGACAAAATAGCATTTAGTATAAAAAAAGGAGAAATTAGTCAACCAATCAAAACTCAATTTGGATACCATATCATAGAAGTTACCGATAGACAAGATGCAAAAGTTGCCCCATACAAAGATGTTAGAGATTTTATCCGTAAATTTCTACAAGAGGGAGTAACAAGTAAAAATATGGAATCTCATTTGCAAAAAATCAGAAAAGAGGCTAAAATAGAAATTATCAAATAAAGAGAATATATGGAAAACAAAAAAACACCAATCACCCAACACTTTATGAAAGTGATATTTAAAGGTCTGTTGTGGCTTTTACCTATGGTTGCAATCACTATGATTGTACTATGGGTTTACGATAAAATAGACGCACTTGTGGAGGGTGTTTTCCATTTTATAGGCTTTAACCCACAAAATAATGAATTTTTATGGTTTTTAGCTGTTATTTTAATATTTCTTCTTCTTTTATATGTCGTTGGGCATTTTGTTGGAACACGAATGGCTAAACTCTTTGAAAAGATTTTTATTAAAATTCCTGGTTACTCTACTATCAAAGATATCTTTAGCATTTTTAGCTCTTCAAAAGATGGAAAAACAAAAGTTTTAGTAGTAGCAATCAAAGGATTTGCAAAAGAGGGATATAATATCGGCTTGATGTACTCACAAAAAGAGAGTATCATAAAAGACCACTACACAGTAACCCTATCAATGACACCAATCCCAAATGGAGGGTATATGTTTGAAGTACACAAAGATAATATCTTTATAATTGACAATGCAACATTTGATGACAATTTACAATACCTTTTATCTATGGGAGTTAAAAGTATGAGTGAAGTTTTAGAGGTAAAACCAAAAAGTATTAATGAGATGACTTCACTAAAAGAGTGGTTAGATAAATCCTAAAACCTAACCCTCTGCATAACTTCTAAAGAGACTTCTCTCTCTAAACTCTTCTCTAAAGTTCGCTTAAATTGAGCTATCTCATTTCCACTTAGCATCTGATAAACAACAAAGTCGCACTTAATTATAAGTATATCAGCATGAGTTACAGAGACATTCTCTATTCTAACCTCTTTACCTGAAACCATATACTGCTTTTGCTCTAAGATTGTCCGTATTGTTGAATCAAGTGCTATAGTTTTAAATGAAAAATATAGTGGAATAGTTATTAAAATTGCTAGTGCAAGAGCATAAAAAAGACCTTTTTTAGCTCTCTCTATCGGGGCATACCCCATAACCAAAAATGTTATAGACGCTGCAAATATAATCCCAACAAAGTTAGTTAAAAATAATAAAAATGCCTGATAAAAAACATCAAAATTCATCCATCCCAAACCAATTCCAGCAGTTGCAAGTGGAGGGACTAAAGCAACTGCTATAGACACACCGGCAAGTGAACCTACTATCTTATCATTGTTTTGAGCATAAGCTGCAGCTACTCCAGATGCTAATGCTACCATCAAATCTAATAGAGAGGGGCTAAGTCTGGCTGTAATCTCATCTGTTAAGTTCTCTAAAGGGAGTATCAAAGCAATCAAAGCAGCAGATACAAGAGTGAGCATTACACCAATAAGAACCGTCCTTAGCGAATTAAAAAGCAGACTTTGATCTCGTCTTAAAACACCCATAGAACTTGAAACTATTGGTTGCATCAAAGGTGCCAACAACATAGCCCCTATAACTACAGATGCAGAATTTAAAAACAATCCAACAGTTGCAAGTATTGTACTTAAAACCATTAAAATCATATATGTTGAACTTAATTTTCCCTGCCCTCTTAAATCTGCAAAAAGTTCACGATATTTTTCTTCACTGGCATGTTTAAAAAATGGCAAAGTATCTTGTATATACTTCACGCCCTCTTTTGTTGTTGGAAGCCCTGAAAGTTTTACAGTCTCTTTATCAGAACCACCATCCTTTACCCCCGCCCAAAACTCATCACTTGCACTTAATCTAATAGCTCTTTTTTTAACTTCAAATTTAACAGGTGTTTGAGTGGTTTTTACACCATCGACTATAACATCCAACAAAGGGGAACTCTCAATTTCCAAAGATTCACTCTTGATAAATCCTACAGAATCAGGTAGTGATGTATTGTTAGTTCTTTTAAAAAGCGATACATATAGATAATGAAGATAATCTATAATTGAAGTTGGAGATAGTAAAAGTGCTGAAAGTTTACCATCACTTACAGATAATGCGTCTTTTACCAAAGTTGATGCACTTGTATGATTATCATGCTCGATTATGACTATACCACTTGCTGCTGTATTTATCTCTTGGTTTTTTGCAGTTATAAGCTTAACCTTGTGCTTTTTCAAATCTCTTAATTTTTTAAATGCATCTATCAAAAGCTTATACCGCTGAGAAAATGTACTATCAATATAAACCGAACTACTATATGTCAAAGGTGGTGCATCCCCAATCAAAGCACCCCACAAAACAATCTCATCATTTGCATATAGCATATCTAACTCTCTTGGTTCACTTTCAAATGCAATTTTTAGCGATTCATCTAAATCTTTTGGTATCTCAAAAGTTGAACGAAGTGTATTTTGATTTTTTTGAGCTAAAAATGATACTGAAAAATCATCACGACTAGCTTTTTGAAGAGAGAGCTTAATATCAGAGGTAGAACCACAGACAATTACTCTATCATCACTCTTGAATCTCTCATATTTTAAAAACTCATCTATAAAAATAGGTTTAATACTAGAGCCATAGTTACTACTTTTTACCTCTTTTAAGACTCCTTCACACTCATTGCCATAAACAAAAAATATACTCATAAATACTCACTTTTTAATTTCTCTATTCTTTTATTTGCTTTGTCTATTTTATCAATATCAATCCTCTTTTCTCTAACTAACTCTACAACTATATTTACAATTTTATCTATCTCTAAAGGTTTACTGAGTTGATTTGCAAAAAGAAGCATATCAACACCTGAATTTATACAAAGCTGTAAAGTTTTTTTTAGAGTATAGTTTTTAGAGATTGCTCCCATCTGTAAATCATCACTTATAATCACACCTTTAAAACCCAACTTTTCTCGTAAAAGAAGCTCATTTGTTTTATATGACAAAGTTGCTGGATATAATGAATCTATATTTTTGTTATAGATATGGGCTGTCATAATCATCGGAGTTTTAAGGTTTTGAAATGGAGTCAACTCAATATCTAACCAACTATCACTCACATCAACAAACCCTTTGTGAGAATCACCAAGTGACGAGCCGTGTCCAGGAAAATGTTTTAAAGATGTGATTATACCTCTTTTTTGCATTTCCGCTATAAAAATATTGGCATAACTTATAACCGTTTTAGGATTATCAGAAAAGGAGCGACCATTTTTTACGATAACTACATTTTTAGGATTAAGAGCTAAATCAACACTTGGGGCAAAGTTGCAGTTTATACCAGAATCTTGAAGCATCTTTGCCATCTTTTCATATCTCTTTCTTGCATCTGCTAAACTACCCTCTGCTATCTTGGATGCACTTGGAGTTTTTATAAATCCAGCTACTTTCCCCAAACGA
Organism: Campylobacterales bacterium; assembly: GCA_027066435.1. Taxonomy (GTDB): domain Bacteria; phylum Campylobacterota; class Campylobacteria; order Campylobacterales; family QNZT01; genus SZUA-1433. The sequence goes on along the minus strand of JAMONX010000143.1, from coordinate 402 downwards.
GAAACTCTCCCACCCTCCTCATCTACAGAAATTATAACTCTATTTTTTGATAAAGATTTTAATTTTGAAGTCAGATTTTTAAGCTGTTTTGGATTTTTGATATTTTTATCAAAAAGTATAACCCCACCCAAAGAGTTAGTTTGAAGATATTTATATAGAGTATGTGAGCTATTTATATCACTACCTTCAAAACCTATGACTATCATATTTGAAATCTTTGATTCCAAACTTTGAGCTATTAAAAACAGAGGTGAGATAAAAAAAAGAGTTATTAGTAAATATTTATTCATAACTTGAGTATAGCATTTAAAGTTTTATAGTTAATTGTCGATTATAGTTGAAATATTTTAAATTTCTGGAGTTAGATAGATGAAAAAAAGAGAGTTAATCACATATAGCACT
>JAMONX010000142.1 GCA_027066435.1 Campylobacterales bacterium | reverse complement strand
TATGAACTAAACAGAGAGCTTTGATGAATATCCTTATAACAAGACACGATAAAATAGGGGATTTTGTTACAGCTCTTCCAATGTGTAAAGTGTTAAAAGAGCAAACAAAACACAAAATAGTCATGCTTGTCTCTAAAACAAATGTAGAGTTAGCCAAAAAGCTTGGATTTATAGATGAAGTGATTGAGTATAGTGATGATACTTTGGCACTTGTAAGAGTGTTAAATAGATATAAATTTGATGTAAGTATCAGTGGATATATAGATTTTAATCTTGGATTAGCACTGTTTTTATCAAAAATACCAACTAGAATTGCTCCTGCAACAAAAATAGCTCAAATATTTTTTAATAAAAGAGTAAAACAAAGACGAAGCAGGGTTGAAAAAAGGGAATGGGAGTACAATCTTGACTTGCTAAAAGTATTTGATAACAGTTTAAAGTTGGAGTTTAGCCGTCCGCTACTTGATATTCAAAAAAATAGAGATTTTATTATATTTCATGTAGGTTCTGGCGGTAGTAGTGATGGAAATTTAAGACTAGATGACTATTTAATTTTAGCAAAAAGAGCTAGTAAATATGGTGATGTCATCTTTACCTTTGGACCAGATGATAGTGAGGTAAAAAAATATATAAAAGATAATCTTGATTTTAAAGCTACAATTAGAGATGATTTTAGCTCTTTGTGGGATTTTACTCTCTTTATCTCTTCATCTAAGCTTTTTCTAAGTACATCTACAGGACCTATGCATTTAGCAGCGCTTACAAATAGTAAAACTTTATCATTTTTTGGTGAGAACCTATTTGCAAGCAGTAAAAGATGGGCTACGATAAGTGATGAAGAGATGCAAAACAATATAGAGATACCAAAAGAGTATGATAGAGAATTTTATACAAATATAGAGAGTAAATTGATAGAGCTTTTAAGATGAAAATTCTCATAGAACTTCCCACTTGGTTAGGCGATACCATCATGACAACTCCAGCGATAGAAAATATCGTAAAAGAGCATCCAGATGTCAAAATTACACTTTTTGGCTCTTTTGTCTCAATAGAGATTTTAAAAAAACATCCAAATGTTGTCAAAACTATCTTAGATGATAGTAAAAAAGCAAATTTTAGATTTATAAACCTCTATAAAAAAGCAAAATCGCTAGGAGAGTTTGATAAAGCTTTCTCTTTTAGAAGAACTCTCTCTTCAAGATTTTTTCTATTTTGCATCTCTTCTAAAAATAGATTTGGTTATAAAAGATATATAAAAGAGCAAATCCATCAAGTTCAAAGATATAATGACTTTGTTAATAGGTCACTAGGTAGTGATTATGTTGCAGCTGATTTAAAGTTATACTATAAACCAAAACAGTTCTCAAAACCAACTCTAGGTATCAATCCTGGAGCTACTTATGGAAGTGCTAAGCGGTGGTATCCTGATAGATTTGCAGAAGTTGCTTATACATTTGCCTCAAAGTATGATATCGTTATTTTTGGTGGAGAAAATGAGATAGATATGGCAAAAGATATAGAGACTGCTCTTGTAGAAAAAGGGGTGAAAAACTTCACAAATTTAGCAGGGGCTACCTCGATTGTAGAATTAACTAAACAGATAGCAGGGTTATCTCTTTTTATCACAGGCGATAGTGGTCCTATGCATATCGCTGCTGCTTATAAAATCCCAAGTATTTGTTTATTTGGACCTACAAAATGTTTAGAGACTTCACAGTGGAAAAATCCATTTGGCAAAATTGTTCGATTTGAATTGGAGTGTTCTCCGTGCATGAAGCGAGAGTGTCCTTTAGGAACTCATGAGTGTATGAAGCTTATTGAAGCAGATATGGTTATTAAAGAGGTACAAGATATAATAAATCAAAAATATATAGCGAGAAAAAATTGAACAAAGATATGAAACTTTTTCTAAAAAAGTTTATACCCTATTTTAAAGATTATAAGATTCAATTTGCGATATCGATTATAGGTATGATTATGGCCGCTGTTGGTACGGCGGCTACTGCTTATATGATAAAACCTGTTTTGGATGAGATATTTATTGATAAAAATGAGCAGTTGTTATATATATTGCCATTTGTGCTGATTTTAGTACTTGCAGTAAAGAGTATAGGAAAATATCTTCAAATTTATTATGCATCTTATATTGGTTTGGATATCGTTAAAAGATTAAGAGATGAGATGTTAGAGAAGATTTTATCTTTTGAGATGGACTTTTTTCACAAGTATAGAAGTGGTGAGCTTATCAGCCGAACTATCAATGATGTTGAGAGGATTAAACTGGTTGTCTCAAATATGATACCTCATATGCTTCGTGAGGCACTGACGATTGTTATTTTAATTGGGTATATATTTTACCTAAATCCAAAGATGGCTTTTTTTTCGATAATATTTTTACCACTTGCCGTTAAACCTCTCTCTAAATTGGCTAAAAAAATGAAGGCTTTATCGTTTAATTTACAGGAGAAAATTTCAGATTTAACAGCAAGGCTAAGTGAAATATTTAATAATATTGAGATGGTAAAAGCAAATAGTGTAGAAAAATATGAAGCCACAATCTTTAAAGAAGAGAATGAAAAAATAAATAAGATAAGTAGAAAAGCTGTGCGAACTAGTGAACTTGTAAGCCCTATGATGGAGATACTTGGTGGATTTGCAGCAGCACTTATTATCTTTGTCGGTGGTAAAGAGGTGATTGACGGGACTATGAGCGTTGGTAGTTTTTTCTCATTTTTAACTGCACTTTTTATGCTTTATACTCCGATAAAAACTGTGTCAACACTCTATAATAAAATCCAAGATGCAGTAGCTGCAAGTGAGAGAATCTTTTTTATACTAAATCGTACAACCAAAGTAAAAGATGGAACAAAATCTTTAGAAGGAAATATTACAAATATAGAACTTCAAACTGTATCATTAAAATATGATGATAAATATGCACTAAAGAATATCTCGCTAAAAGCAAAAAGAGGAGAAAAGATTGCTCTTGTGGGTAATAGTGGTGGAGGTAAAAGCTCTATCGTAAATCTACTTCTTCGTTTTTATGATACGAGTGATGGGAAAATTTTATTTAATGATATTAATATCTCAGAGTTAAATCTCAAAAGTTTAAGAAATAGCATCTCAATAGTAACACAAAGAGTCTATATGATGAATGATACAGTTGCAAACAATGTCTCATATGGATTACTAGCAGATAAAGAAAAAGTTATCAAATGCTTAAAACAGGCAAATGCTTGGGAGTTTGTTCAAAAACTTGAAGAAGGAATAGAGACAGATATAAATGAGTTTGGCACAAATCTATCTGGTGGACAAAGACAGAGAATAGCGATTGCAAGAGCAATCTATAGAGAGCCTCAAATATTAATTTTTGATGAAGCAACAAGTGCATTAGATACAAAGAGTGAAAAGAGCATTACAGAGGCTTTGGAAAATATCTCTAAAGATAAGATAACATTTATAATTGCACATAGATTAAACACCATAAAACATGCAGATAAGATTATCGTATTAAAAGATGGTGAAATTGTTTGTGAAGGTAGTTATGACAAACTTTGGCAAGAGTGTGAAGAGTTTAAACACTTGGTTGGAATACAAAAATAATGTCTTTACCTTTGCATTCACAAATAAGAAAAAAATTAAGAACTGTTTTAAACAGAACTTTATCACTATTTTCAAGTCAAAAAAACAGTAAATTTATCGACCCCTCTAAGATAAAAAAAATACTTCTTATTCGTATCAATTATAGGATGGGAAATATTATATTTATGACACCACTTATAAGAGCATTAGAAAAAAAGCTACCAGATGCAAAGGTAGATATATTAGTTGGAGCTTCTTTTACAGCCCCAATAATCCAAGAGATGCCAAATATTGAAAATGTTTATATTATGTCAAGAGAGATAACCCAAAATCCTATAAAACTTTTTAAAGAAATTAAAAAATTAAATCAAAATAGTTATGATTTGATTATCAATCCTATAACAGGTTCAGTAACTTCAAATATAGCAACATATTTGATTAAATCAACTCTAAAACTTGGGTTTTATAAAAAAGATACTTGGACACCTTTTAATAGAACTATTGAGTATCTTGATAATATATCTCATGAAGCATTGAAGCCTTTGGCTCTGATTGATGCATTTAGCGGTAAGAAGCTCTCTTATAACAATTATCTGGATATTGTTTTATCTGACAAGGAAAAAGTTGAGGGCAGGGAGATATTATCAAATATCATAAAACCAAAAATAGATAGTAAAATTATTGGTATTTTTAGAGATGCAAGAGGTGAAAAGAGGATTGAGAATAATTGGTGGGTATCTTTTATAGAAGAGATGCAAAAAAATGATAGCAATATCTTGTTTGTCGATATATTAGCACCAAATGAGAAAGAATCACTCATCAAAGATATGCCTTCAATCTCCTCATCAAACCTAAGAGAGTTAGCAAAAATATTTTCTGCATTAGATGTTTTTATCTGTGGTGACACAGGACCTATGCATCTAGCAAGTGCCTCTTTTACTCCTACAATTGCACTTTTTAATGTCACAAGCCCTTCTCTTTATGGTCCATTGGGAGAGAGAGATAGAGTTGTGCAGATTAATGATAAAGCTGTAAGTGTTGTTGTCAAAGAGACTTATTCTCATTTTGATTTTTAATAAAAATTTTTACTAGTGTGCCTTTTTGGATTTCACTTTCAAATGTAATATCAAACCCGTGAATATCTAAAATGGTTTTTACGATAGAAAGCCCTAGTCCAGTTCCCCCACTAGAGCGTAATTTCGATTTGTTGACTCTATAAAATCTGTCAAAAATATGCTGTAAGTCATCTTTTTCAATACCAAATCCCTGATCTTTTATAGCAAACACAAATCCATCATTTTCTTCTACAAACCATATTTTTATCTTTTTATTTTCAAGGCTATAATCAATAGCATTTTTGAGAAGATTAAAACAGGCGACTTTTAAAAGTTCCTTATTGGCTTCTATTGTAAGTGGTGCAAGATGACTTATCTCTAATATAATTGATTTTTTTTGAGCATATAGTTTTAACCCATCTACACACTCTGTAACAATTTCATCTATGTAAACCTCTTTAAATGTTGATTTAATCTCCAACTTGTCTGTTTTTGCTAAAAATAGAAGACCATCAATTAATTGTTGAATTTTTGCTATCTCAGATAAAATATCTTCTAGAATTTTCTTATATTCTGTTTTACTTCTCTCTTTTCTAAGTCCTACCTCTGCCTCTACACGCATTACTGTAAGTGGGGTTTTTAGTTCATGTGAAGCATCGCTACTAAATTGAGAAATTTTAGTAAATGACTCTTTATGCCGAGATAAAAGTTCATTAAAAGTATCTACTAACTCTTTGATTTCATTTGGTATATTTTTAGTACTAATCCTTTTGATATAATCATATGCTTCAATTTCATTGACAGAAACGACAATATTGTGTACTGGTAAAAGTGCTCTTGATATTAAAAAATATGCACTAAATATGGAAGCGAGAAAGATTATTAAATTAACAATAAAAAGTATTAAGATTGTACGCTGTAAACTTTCATCTTTAGCTGAAATCAAAATGGCAGTTTGAATTGCAATAATTGTTTCTTTATCTATTTTAACAAATTCTATTGCATTCCTATACTTGTGTAGTGTTTGATAATAGACTTCATTTTCTCGAATTTCTTCTTCTTTAAAATTCCAATTTATAAAAACACTATTTTTAGTTTTAGAAGATTTTGCGATAAGGCAGATTCGACTCATAAGCGAATACCCTTAACCAAAACTATAGCATCTAAACCTGTAAGTTCCATAAAAGCCTCATAAGGAGTTGCATAATCAAGACACTTTCTAGGTCTTGAATTCAACCTGT